>DATIPJ010000611.1:0-18821 GCA_035472155.1 Kofleriaceae bacterium | reverse complement strand
TCTACGTCGCGACCGGCATCGCCAAGCTATCGCAGGGCGTGTTCTCGCCCGATGGCGCGCAGCTGGTCGCCACCGACCCGAGCGGCCGCGCGCTGCTCGTCGACATGCGCGCCCCGGCGTTTCACTGAGCCGGCCGGCCGTGTGCCGCGGTGCATTCGCGACACGAATGTCCGGAGGCGCATGGATCACCGCGAACCGGCAAGACCACGGCTCGAGGGCGCGAATGGCCGAAGTGCGCGCCGTGCTTGATCGTTCGGCGGCCCCGAGCGCTGGCACCGCGGTTGCTGCGGCACTCGTCATGCGATTTCCTGTGCCGGTGGTGCTCGTGGTGCTGGGTGCCTGCAGCTCGTCTGGCTTTGACGCCGCGAGCGCGCCTCCGTCGGGCGGCGGCGACGTGAGCTTCGGCGGCGCGCAGGATATCGGCGAGCTGCGCGCGATCCTCGATCGAGGCGAGATCCCGGGCCCCGACACGTTCGATGCCAACGGGTTCTTCAACGAGCACTACAACGCGCCGCCGCCCGCATCCTGCGGCAGCCTGCTGTGCGTCACCGCCGGCATGGCGGTCGGCCGCGACTGGCTCGCCGGCTCGCACCAGGCCACGCTGCAGCTCGCCGTCTCCAGCACGGTCGATCCCAGGGCGTACCAGCGCCTCCCGATGAACCTCGTCGTCGTCGTGGACCACTCGGGGTCGATGGCGAGCGACGGCCGGCTCGACAAGGTCAAGGTCGGTCTCCACACGCTGATCGACAACCTGCACGACGATGACCGGCTCGCGATCGTGGAGTTCGACGACCAGGTCGAGGTCGCTGCCACGCTCGGCCCTGCGCTCGACCGGGCCGCGCTGCACGCGATCGTGAGCCGGCTCGAGCCGCGCGGCGCCACCAACATCTTCGACGGGCTGCGCCAGGGCTTCCTCTTGCTCGGCGATGCGCCGCCCAGCGAGCGCCAGAACCGCGTCATCTTGCTCTCCGACGGCAACGCGACCGCGGGCGACACCTCGCCGACCCACATCATGCAGATGGCCAGCGACCGCGTGCAGCGCGGCGTCGGCCTCACGACGATCGGCGTCGGCAACGACTTCGACGTCGGCCTCATGCGCGGCCTCGCCGAGCAGGGCGCCGGCAACTTCTATTTCCTCGAGGACCCGACCGCTGCGTCCGAGGTGTTCACCGAGGAGATCGACACCTTCATGCAGCCGATCGCGCTCGACGTCCGGCTCGAGGCCGCGGCCGGCCCGGGCTATCGCTTCGACGAGGTCGTCGGCAGCCAGCTGTGGGCCGAGGGGACTGACCGCGGCGCGATGCAGATCCCCGCGGTGTTCGTCGCGAGCCGCACCAGCCAGGGCGGCGGTCAGGGCCGGCGCGGCGGCGGCAGCATGATCTTCATCCACATGACGCCGATGGCGGGTGGGACCGGGCGCGTTGCCAGCGTCACCCTGTCATTCCGCGCGCCGGGCTCGCCCGAGCGAATCTCGCAGACCATGACGCTCGACTATGGCGCCGACCCCGGCGCGACGCCCGAGGAGCCCTACCTGTCGGCGCCCGAGATGGCCGAGCGGTTCGCGATGTACAACATGTTCCTCGGCATCCGCGCGGCGACCGAGAGCCCCGACCCGGGCTGCGCGGTCGCGGTCCTCCAGGCCACACGCGCGGGGGCGACCGCCTGGAACGTGCGCCACGAGGACCCCGACATCGCGGCCGACATCGCGCTCGTCGACCAGTACGTCGCGAACCTGCGTGCGCATGGCGCCGGCGCACAGCACGCGCTCTCGGCGTGCCCGGTCGCCGTCGACCCCTACGGCGACCCGCCGGTGAGCGATCCGCCGATCGACGAGGTCGACCACTACCCGCGCGGCTACGCGTGCTCGGCGGGCGGCGCGAGCGGCGGGTTGCCGATCGCGCTCGGGGCGCTCGCCGCGGTCGGACTGCGCCGCCGCCGCCCCCGCCCCGAAGGCGCGCGAGCGCGCGCCGTGTAAGGGACGTCCGCTATACTCGAGCGATGTTCGACCCGGCCATCTTCGCGGCCCGACGCGATGCGTACATGAAGTCCCTCGGGCCGAGCGCGGTGGCGGTCGTGTGCTCGATGCCCGAGCGACTGCGCAACGGCGATGCGTACCATCGATTCCGCCAGCACTCGGACCTGGTGTATCTGACCGGTTTCCTCGAGCCCGACACGACGCTCGTGCTGCGGCCCGGCGCAGAGACCGAGCGCGTCGTGATGTTCGTGCGGCCGCGCGACCCCGAGATGGAGACCTGGGACGGGCGGCGCGCCGGCCTCGAGGGCGCCAGGCACGAGTACGGCGCCGACGCTGCGTTCGCCAGCGCCGAGCTGCCCGCCAAGCTGTGGGAGCTGATCGCCAACCACGAGGAGCTGCACTACAGCCTCGGGCTCGATCCGGACATCGACCAGCTGATCGGCGCGGCGCTGGTCAAGCTGCGCAAGCTCGAGAAGCGCGGCAAGCGCCCGCCGCGCGCCGTGGTCGACCCGCGCGCCGCCCTCCACGAGCTGCGCCTGCACAAGCGGCCCGAGGAGCTGACCGCGCTGCGCAAGGCTTCGGCGATCTCGAGCGATGCGCACGTCCAGGCCATGGGCCTCGGCCGGCCGGGCGTGTTCGAGCACGAGGTCGAGGCGCTGATCAACTACACGTTCCGCACGCGCGGCGGCACCGGACCCGGCTACACCACGATCGTCGGCGCGGGCGAGAACGCGACGATCCTGCACTACACCGACAACCGCTGCGCGATCGCCGACGGAGACCTCGTCCTCGTCGACGCCGGCTGCGAGTACGCCCACTACACCGCCGACATCACGCGCACGTGGCCCGCGAGCGGCCGGTTCACCGCGCCGCAGCGCAGCGTGTACGAGGCGGTGCTCGCGACCCAGAAGTCGGCGATCGCCATGGCCAGGCCCGGCGTCACGATCGACGACATCCATCATCACTGCGTGAAGCAGCTGACCGAGGCCATGGTCGCGCTCGGCCTGCTCACCGGCGCGGCCGCCGAGCGCGTCGCAGACCAGGGCTATCGCAAGTACTACATGCACGGCACCTCGCACTGGCTCGGCCTCGACGTCCACGACGTCGGCGCCTACACGCGCGACGGCAAGGCGCGGCCGCTCGAGGAGGGCATGGTGATCACCGTCGAGCCCGGGCTCTACATTGCGCTCGACGACCAGGCCGCGCCGGCCGAGATGCGCGGCATCGGCGTGCGCATCGAGGACGACGTCGCGATCACCGCCGACGGCCACGAGGTCCTCACCGCTGCCTGTCCGAAAGAGGTCGACGACATCGAGCGCGCCTGCCGCGCCTGACCGGGGCGACCGGGCCTCAAACGCAGGCTTGGAGCAGCGGGCGAAGGGCGACCGGGAGGCGGCGCGTGCGGCGGGCGACCTCCTCGTACCAGTAGACCGCCGGGCGCTCGGGCTTCGCCGTCAGCTCGCTCCAGGTCCGCGCGCAGGCGTCGGCGAGCGCGTCGCCGCGGCCGGCGCGGAGCCAGTCGCGGGCCAGCACCGACAGCCGGGCCTGCTCGAGCGAGCCGAGCGCGAGGCGCGGGCTGACCTCGTGGGTCAGCGGCGTCACCATCGCATCGGCGTCGACGACAAGCACCGGCGCCACCGCGGGTAGCTCGGCGACCGGTCGGGCCGGCACGAGCGCCGCGCGATGGGCGCGCAGCTGGTCGGCCGAGAGCGCATCGACATGAACGACCACGCCGAGCTCGCGGCCCAGCCGCGTCGCCTCGATCAGCGCGAACGAGAGCTCGACGCTGTCGGGCCGCGCCTCGGGCAGCTCGGTCGCTGCGCGGCCGTGCAGGGTCAGCGGATGCACCTGCACGCTGCGCGCGCCGTTCTGCGCCGCGAAGTGCACGACGAAGTCGAGGCTGTCGACGTTGTGCTGCGTCAGCGTGAAGATCAGCCCGAACGGTACGCCCGAGGCGCGGACCGCCTCGAGGTTGCGCGCGGTGGCCGCGAACGCACCGCTGCGCCGCCGGAGCGCATCGTGCTCCGACGGCGTGCCGTCGATCGAGATCGCGATCACATCGACCAGCGGCGCCAGCTTGCCCCAGCGCTCGGCGGTGGCCAGCATGCCGTTCGAGGTCAGCGAGGTCAGCATGCCGAGCGCCCGCGCACGTGCGAGCAGCTCGCCGAGCCGGTCGTAGAGCAGCGGCTCGCCGCCCGACACCGCGAGCTGGCGGTAGCCGAGCGCGACCGCGTCCTCGAGACAGCTCGACAGCAGATCGAGATCGAGCGCCTGCCGGAAGGTGGGCCCCGACGATGAATAGCAATGCGCGCAGGCGAGATTGCACCGCCGCGTGGGGTGCACCTGCAGGACGGGCGGTATCCCGGTCGGGCTACTCACCGAGCGGGCCGCCCTGGATCCCGCCGATGTCGGCCGGCCCCGGCGCACCCACGTGTCCGAAGTCGAGCTCGACCCGGACCAGGTCCGGGAACGGGATGCCGTTGATCAGGATGCGCGGCGGGCGCACGCCGCCGCCGTGGTTCCGGTGCCACTTCAGCCAGAACAGGATGTCGTTTCCGCACCACGGCACGTCGTCGCCGTCGTACGCGAGCGACAGCGTGATGCCGGTCGGGTTCGATCCGCCGATCACGTTCGCGCCGAGCACCGTGGCGGGCGATGCCTCGAGCGCCGCCGCGATCTCCTTCACCGATTCCTCGGTGAGCGCCCGCGCATGCCATGCCGCCATCAGCCGCTCCGAACCGCGCTTCGAGACCTTCTTGCTCATGGTTCCCCTTCCTCGCAGAGCGCAACGGAGCGGCGATCTGCCCCCCGCGCGCCTGCCTACCTGCTCGATCTACGGACGCTCGCGCGTTTCTTTTCGGCTCCGGCACGGGGCGGCACCGGGCCCGAAAAGAAACCGGGCCCGGGCGCGTCTTCTCTCGCGGTAGCCCATGTCCCGTGCCCTGTCTCAGGCTGTGCCCTACGCCTTGACCGCCCCACCCCCCCGTGCCAACGTCGAGCCGAGCTACGTCGTAGCCGACAGCCAATGGAGCCCACTGCGGATGTCACGGGGTCGCGGGACGGACATCACCCAGCACGACTTCCCGGACGAGCTCGCACGGCATCGGCCGTCGCTGGAGCGCTCTGCCCGCAGGCTGTGCCGCAATCGCCAGGACGCCGAGGACCTGGTGCAGACGACGCTCGAGCGCGCGTGGCAGGCGCGCACACAGTTCATGCCCGGCGGCAACATCGGCGGCTGGCTGTTCCGCATCCTGTGCAACCGCCATCGTGACAACCTGCGCCGGCGCACCGGCGTGCTGGTGCCGCTGCCCGACGAGGTCCCCGATGCCGTGCCCGAGGCCGAGGAGATCTCGTCGCTGCTCGCGATCGCACCCGAGACTGCGCTCGAGGCGCTGAGCCAGTTGCCGCCCGAGCTGCGCGCCCCGCTCGAGCTACTCGCAATTCGCGGCAAGCGGTACCGCGAGATCGCCGAGGAGCTCAACGTTCCGATCAACACCGTCGGCACGCGCATCCGGCGCGCCCGGCAGATGCTTCAGAGCGCGTTCGCCGCGCAGCGGCAACACGGAGGCGGCCAATGACCGAGGTCTGCGAGACCCTGCACGCCTACGTCGACGGCGAGCTCGAAGCGGCGGAGCTGAGCGCGTTCGAGACCCACCTGGCGGGCTGCGATGACTGCACCGCGGAGCTGCCTCGCCTCCTGGCGCTGATGTCTGCGCTCGAGGGCGCGGCGGCCGTCTCGACCGCTCCGGCCGGCGGCAAGCGCCTGGTCGTGATCAACGGCGGCGAGGGTGCGATCGCGGCCAAGGTCGCCGCGCCGCGCCGCTCGCGCCGTCCGGTATGGATCGCGGCCGGCGGCGCCCTGGCCGCGGCCGCGGTCGCCGTCGCGGTGGCCGTGATCCCTCCCGGCAAGCCCGTGCCGGCGCCCGAGACCGTCGCGCTGCGCAGCGAGCTCGGGCCGGCGCGCCTGCTGCAGTCGCGTCTCAGCTATCCGGGCACCGCGGAGTATCGCCCGGTCGATGTCGCACGCGGCGCCGAACGAAGCGAACCGATCTCGATCGAGAGCCGGGCCCGGCTCGAGAAGGCCAAGGACTGGCACGGCCTCGCCGTCGCCTCGCTCCTCGCGGGCGAGCGCGAGCGAGCGGTCCAGCTGTTCGCGCAGGTCGCGGCATCGCCGCACGCCGACAGCGACCGCGCCGCGCTCGAGCTGGTCGATGGCAGCCCGCCGGCGCTCGAGCGTGCTCTCGACGACGTGGACCGCGCGCTCGCCCAGTTGCCTGGCGATCCGGCGGCGCTGTGGAACCGCGCACTCACGCTCGCCGCGCTGAACCTCCCGCTGGCCGCCGCGCGCGAGTTCGATCGCGTGGCTGCGCTCGGCGAGTCGGGCTGGGCCGACGAGGCAAAGCGGCGCGCGCAGGCGCTGCGCAAGGCGGTATCGGAGCGCCGGCTGCGCTGGCGCCAGACCTACGACGCGGGTCGAAAGATGATCGAGGGCGGCGCGCCGGTGACGCCGCAGGCGCTCGGCACGACAACCCTCATGTTCTACGACGCTGTCCGTGCTGCGCCTTCGAAGGAGCGCGCGCTCGGCCTGTTGCCACTCGCGCAGCAACTCGACAGTGCCTACCGCACGGATCGATTGAGCGCGTACGTTCAGCGGGTCGCCGCCAGCGACTTCCGCGTTCGCAAGCCGCTGGCCGACGCGTATCGCGAGCTCGCCCTTCAGCGCATGCCGGCCGATGCCGTCGAGCCGTTCCTCAAGCGCCTTGCAAAGATCCCAGGGGTCGATGATCTGCGGATGGGAGCGCTGGTCCACGCGCGTGCCATCGGTGCTCACCTCGCGGAGTATCAGCGGCTCGCCGCGGCGACCCACGATCCCTGGTTCGCTGCGATCGCGATGGGCGAGGCGGCCCGCGCGGCGATCGCGCGCGGCGAGCGCGTCGCCACGGAGCAAAACTTGCGCGAGGCGATCGCGTTCGCCAAGCGCGAGCGGGTCGGCTACCGGGCGCTCGCGCTGCAGGATCAGCTGATCGAGATCCATCGCTGGGCGCGCCAGCTGTCGCGAGTCGCCGCCGAGATACGCGACGAGTTCAACGATGCGATCGCCGCCGGGGAATGGATCTACGAGGCCAATGGGCTGGTGGATCTGTCGTCGGTGAACCAGAGCCGATACGCCAACGGCCTGGCCCGTGCGTATCTGACCGAGCTCCTCGAGCGCTCCGAGCCCAGGGCGGCAAGTGGCCCGGTCCCATTCGACGAGGCGTACGATTGCCCGACGCGGCAGTATGCCTATCAGTCGCTTGCGATCATCGCGCTGTTGCGGCTCGATCCCAGGGGCGCGCGCGACTACGCCGCCAAGGCGCCCGAATGTGCCACCGACGCGGCGCTCACCAGCGCCATGGCCCGCCCCAGGGCACTGGTCGCGACCGAGCTGTATCATCTCGAGCATCGCGAGGAGGATGCGCGACGGGCGCGCGAGAGCATCGCTGCCATGCGCACGAAGCAGGATCCGAGCAAGGGCTGGCTGGCGATGGCGATGCACCTCGAGGGTGCGCTCGCGATCGAGACCGACCGAGCCGCGGGCCGGCGCATGCTGCGCGATGCGATCGCGACCGCTGGCGAGCAAACCGATGTGTTCGGGATCCAGGCGCGGGCGTACAGCTACTCGTTGCTCGCGCTCGATGCCGGGGCTGCCTCCGAGTATGCCGAGGTCGTGCGCGTCCTCGCGGATGCGCACGGCGTGTCCGTGCCGCCGACATGCGCGCTCGCGATCGCCGTCCAGGGCCAGCGCTCGGTGGTCGCGTACGTCGATCCACAGGGTGCGAACGGTGGCCAGTTTGCGGCCGATCGCAAGACCCCCGAGGTCGATGCCTCGACGCTCGTGCCGCCGGCGATCGTCGAGCACCTCCGCGGATGCGAGCGGGTCAGCGTGCTGGCGCGCGCACCGGTCCTCGGTGCAGGCCGCCTGCTGCCTCCCGACATCGCCTGGAGCTACATGCTGGGGCGGTCGAGCGCTGCCGCCCCCAGGCCCACGGCGCCCGGCAAGCGCCTCGTGGTGGCCGACCCGGTGGCGCCGCCGGACCTGAACCTGCCGCGGCTCGGCCCGCTCCCCGAGGAGGCCGCGAGCCCGGACGTGACGATCCTCCGCGGCGCCGACGCCACGCCGACCCGCGTGCTCATGGAGATGCGCGATGCCTCGGTCATCGAGCTCCACACCCACGGCGTCATCGCGAACGATGTCTCCGAGGCGTCGTACCTGGTGCTATCGCCCGAGCTGGATCGCCAGTACGCGATGACCGCCAGCGACGTGGAGCCGACCAAGCTGACCGCATCGCCGCTCGTCCTCCTCGGCGCCTGCCATGCCGCGACCAGCAGCCGGTCGCTCGAGGGCGGCATGGGGCTGGCCGAGGCATTCCTCCGCGCCGGCGCCCGTGCCGTGGTGGCGAGCCCCGATGCGGTCTCCGACCTCGGGGCCCATGGCTTCTTCGCCGCGGTCCGCGAGCAGGTGATGCGCGGAACCGACGCGGCGGTCGCCGTCCGCGACGAGCGGCAGCGGAGGCCCGCCACATCGCGCAATGATTCTTGGATCGACGGCGTCGTCGTGTTCGAATAGCTTGTAGTCGCATACCCTGGTTCGAAAGGAAGCAATCCAATGTTGAAGGTAAGCAAGGAGCAAGTGCAGCAGGTTCGGCTGGCACGGTGGGAGGCGTGGCGCCAGATGGCGAAGGAAATGAGGAATCATCAGATCCTCGCAGTGGAGTTGCTCCGCACGCGCAACGACGAAACGATCGCAGTGTTCACGGTGAGCCGGAATGGCGAGCCCGTGCAGTTCGTGGTCAAGGGCGATTCGATGGGCCGGGTGAGCACCGGCCGCGACGATCACCACGAGGGTGGTCACGAGCATCACGAGCATCACCATCATCATCACCACCATCATCACGAGCACGGTGACCACGAGCATGGCCAAGGTGGGCACGACCAAGGGCACCGGGGCTACGAGGCGCAGGCCGTACAGTCGGTCCAGGGCGCGCAGACGGCCCCGGGCGTGCAGGTCTTCGCAGCCATGGCGCTCGCGGCGTCGGATGATCCGGCATCTCCAGACATCATGGCCGGCGGCGACCCGCCGCCCAAGCAGCCACCGCCGCCGGGGATCACGGCCGTCGGAAGCGTGCTGCTGGGCTCGGCCTTCGATGTGGCCGAGAACGTCCCCACCGGGTCCACGACGAAGCCGGCGTGACGTGATGGCGGCGCCGCAGTCTGCTACAAACCGCCGTGCTCTCCGGCAAGCAGCGTCGCCACCTCCGCGGTCTGGGACATGAGCTCCGGCCGATCGTTCAGATCGGCAAGGGCGGCATCGACGAGGGGCTGGTGGCTGCGGTCGACCAGGCGCTCGTCGATCACGAGCTCGTGAAGGTCAAGGTCGGCGAGGCTGCCGGGCTCGATCGGCACGACGCCGCCGAGTCGATCGCCCAGCGCACCAGCAGCGAGGTCGCGCAGGTGCTGGGCAACGTCGTGCTGCTGTATCGCGCGCATCCCGAGGATCCGCAGATCGTGTTGCCGTAGGCGGCCGTCGAGCGCGGCGATGCATGCCCAACGTCTCGGCAGAGCCGCGACTGTGCGCAACTTGTGCAACGTGCGCAATCCCGCGCGGCACGCGTGAGACGCGATAAACCCATTGCATCGCGCGCAGGCGCATCGCTAGATTGTCTCCGTGGAGCGCAGCTTCGGCCTGGCGTTCACCACACTCACGATCTTCGCGCCGCTTGCCCACGCGTCGCACCCGCACCAGGCGATACAGCCAGAAGGAACCGCGAGACCTCTCGAATTTGTCGCGACGCCGCGCCCATCGGGCGCATCCGCTGGCGTCGCCGCAACCGGCTTGCGCAGCGACCTCGTGTTCGCGCGCCAGGTCTTACCTGCGACAACCGCGGCAGCGACCGGCACCGGCCGCGCGCAGAGCCGGATCATCTATCTCAACCCCAACGGGGTGATCCTCTACCCCGGCAAGAACGACTCGTCACGCGACATCTCCTCGGTCGTCGCCGAGCCGACGCTGATCGAGGCGTGGGACACCGACGAGCTGACCTGGGCGCTGACCGCCGAGTGCGTCGCCGAGATCTACGCGCCGTTCGACGTGGTCGTCACCGACGAAGATCCGGGCGATACACCGCACATCGAGGCCGTGCTCGGCGGCGCGCCGGGCGACGTCGGCCTGGCCGACAACGTCGCGGGCGTCTCCCCGTTCACCTCCGACTGCGCGATCATCGAGAGCTCGATGGTCTTCGCGTTCACCGACGTCCTGCCCGACGACCCGCGCACCATCTGCGAGGTCATCTCGCAGGAGATCGCCCACAGCTTTGGCCTCGATCACGAGCGCCTGGCGTCCGATCCGATGACGTACCTCGACTACGACGGCGACCGCACCTTCCAGGATCAATCGGCCGCATGCGGCGAGTTCTCGGACCGCAAGTGTGGCATCAACGGCACCGCCTGCCGGCAGCGCCAGAACTCGGTCGCCCTCCTGCGTCAGCGCCTCGGCCCGCACGGAGGCAGCGCGATCCCGTCCGGTGACGACACCTCCGACGACAACGATCCCGCCGAGCCGGACCGGGGCCTGCTCGGCGGCTGCACGGCGGCCGACGGTAGCAGCGGGTGCGCGATGGCCCTCGCGCTCCTCTTGCTGCGCCGCCGCCGGCGCTGACGGAGACGGTGTCCACCGACGCTGCCCATCCAACGTGGCCGTCACCACCCACGCGACGATCTTCAGTCGACGTGGGCACCGTCTCCGCGAACCAGCACCGGATCGCGATCAGCCTGGCGGCGGCTCCTGCTTGGGCGGCGGAGAATTACCGGCCATGACGCCCGGCGGCGGCGGCTCCTTTTCCGGCGGATACCCCAGGGGTATTGCGCCGGCGCACGCGCGTTCCAGGACGTCACGCGACAATGCTCTTGGTTCCTCTCGCTTCCTGGAGGTCTTCGCTTGAATCTTCGCTCTCTTCATTATCGCCCTCCATTCGTCGGCGCGACGCCCGGCGTTGGCGGCTCCTTCTGCGGTGGCTGACCCAGCGCGATGGCGCCGGCGGAAGCTCGGTACAGGATCTCCGGCGGCACGGGCCTGGGGCCTTCTGTCTTCCTCGGATTGGATATCTTCGCCTGAGTCTTCATCGTTTTCTTCATTGTCACTCTGCATTCGTCGGCGTGATGCCCGGCGGCGGCGGCTCCTTGTCCGGTGGCCGCCCCAGTGGGATGGCGCCGGCGCGCACTTGATACAGCATGTCCGAAGACAAGGGCTTTGTTTGTGCTCGATTCCTCGCACCGTTTGTCTCGGCCCGACCTTTCATCCTTCTTTTCATCTTCGCCTCTCCAGGTGATTCGTCCCGAATGTGGGACGCACTCACTCTGCCGTGGGCACGACGAAGTCCGCCACGCGAGAAGCTGGACGAAGGAGGCAATGAGTGGGCAGCATCCGACGCTTTTCTCGTCGGACGCTCTCGGCCCGTGCGAAGGATCGTCGGTGCGACTTGCTTCGTTCGAACCAACCGGTGGACCCTTTGCACCTCAGGCCCGGATTCGAGACCAGCAGCGCCACGTGGGCATCGTCATCCGTGAACCCGCCGTGCTCCGCGAATTTCCGTCGCCGCGACGAACCGTCACCCATCATGGGTCGCGCGCAGCGCGGCTCCGATCCCGCTTCAAAACTTCCCCGCGACGGCAACCCCGTTCTTGATCGGCACCAGCTGAACGTCTTCGCGCATGAGCCTAGGGATCAAGAATCCGCTCGTCGCTCCAACGAGTCCCCCGACGAGCACATCGCTGAGATAGTGCTTGTCTGCGCCCATCCGCAAGTACTCGGTCGAGAGCGAGAGTGCGATGCCGGCACCCCACACGTAGGGCTCGGTCCGGTAGTGCCGCCAGTGACAGATCATTCCTGCGCTCACCGTGATCGAGAAGCCGAGCACACTGTGACCCGAGATGAACGAGGTGTTGGCATCGCTGGGAGCGTTCGGGCCCGGAGTGCCAAAGCGTACGTACGGGCGCTGGCGGCCAACGATATACTTGATGGTCTGGGAGGCCAACTGGCCGACCGCGATGCTCTCGGCGACCGGGATCGTGTCGTCAAGGAGCCTCGCCCATCCGGCGTCATGATCCGAGGCGATCAACAGCCCGAACCCGACGATCGGTGACAGGACGTACACGTTGACGTCGCTCAATAGACCCGCGCGTCCGGTGTTATCCCAGACCACAGCGTTTCTCACCGCGCGATCGAATGCCGGCGGCTCACACCATCGACAGGTCGATGGGGTGAGGCTCGACCTGAGCACGGTCACCGACGCGAGATAGGCGAGCCCCGCCGCACCGGTGATCGCGAGATGAAGCAGTCGATTACGACCCGGCCGCCCCGCGTACCACGGCCCTGGGCCCTCCGGGTCCACCGGACCTGCGCTCGCGGACGATACGAGGAAGCAGAGCAGGGCAGCGATCGTGACGCGCCGCAGTGCCATTCGTCGGTGGCGGTTGAAGGTTTGCATCATCGCGGTGCCTCAATCTGCAGTCCAAGCGCCCGGGGACCACGCCGGTGAGCGCCAATCCGTGCACCGAGGGTGTACACGTTGCATTTGTCGTTCTGTCGAGGCAACACGATAGTGATTGATCTGCAACGCAAGTTGGTCACAACTTCGAGTATACTAGGATGATCGAGAGGCAACGCTCGTTCGCTGCTCGGGTTCGGACTACAGCAGCCCATGTGGCTAACTGCCACGTTTGATGAAGCCACGATGAAACCGTTTTCACAGATCACGGACTTCAAGACCCATGTTGATGAATGACAATGTCTCGAGAAGTTGAGCGATGTGCAAGACTCCGATCTACTGTGACAGGCAATATTGCGCCTCTGTCGAGGGCGACGAATAGTTCGGCTGACGAGATCTCTCGCCACGATGCGCGGTGGTATCCGATGACGAGCTGCCGACCTATGCGCTTCCGACGTTAGCCGATGAAATTATTCACGCGGTTTCATGTGCCGTTCATGTTCGCGCGGTAGACCAAGCACTACTCATGCGACTGTGCGTCATCGGCCGGCTGATGGCCATCGAGTCGCTGTGTTCACTCGCACGCAATAATGTGCGCAGCGGCCTGGCGATATCGGCGGTCGCCGTCGCGATCGTGCGCGCGACGCGCGTGGATCCCATCGTCGCGCTACGCGCCGAGTGATCCGTGGAGCCGTATGCAGGGATCCCGACAGCGAACCGTGGCGTGGGTGCAGGTCGGGCGTGCGAGCTACGAGGCTACGCCCTCCTGGCCATCTGGTTGATCTTCGCGAGCGGGCTCGCGGGATGTCGCGCCCATCCGCCGCACACCACGTCGCTGGTGCCGGTTTCGGCTGGGCCGCCCGTCGAGGTGCTGAGCTGCATCGACCTGCCGCGCGAGGACCCACGAAGCCACGAGCTGTCGGGACTCGCGTGGGATCCGAGCGAGCGGCTGCTCTATGCGATCTCCGACTCCAAGCCGTGGATCGTCGTGATTGCGCCGCGTGCGGACCTGTCGGCGTACGAGCTGCGCGAGCCGATCTGGCTGGAGCTGCCGGTCCGGAAGTGGGATGGCGAGGCGCTCGCGCTGGCCGGGGACCGCTTTTTGCTCGTCGCCGACGAGACGGAACAGGCGGTGTTCAGCGTGCAGCGCGATGGTCGCGGGGCGGTGCGCATCGCGCTCCCGCGGTTCGCCGGCATCCGAGACAACCGCGGCATCGAGGGTCTGGGGTATGTTGCGACGGCGACCGGGCGCTACGTGTTCGCGGTCAACGAGCAGGCGCTCGAGGGCGATGGCCCCACCAGCAGCGTCGACCACGGAACGGTGGTGCGCCTCCTGCGCCACCCGCTGGACGGCGGCGCCGACCTCGAGGTCGCCTACCTGAGCGATCCGATCTTCGCCACGGGCCCCCATGGCGACAACGGAGTCTCCGACATCGCACCGCTGTCACGCGATCGCGTGCTCGTGCTCGAGCGCGCCTGGGTGGAGGGCAATGGCAACAGCGTCCGGCTCTACGAGGTCGACCTGCGCACCGCGCAGGACGTGATCGGAGTCTCCGACGCCAGTGCCGCGGTCCCGATCGCCAAGCGCCTCGTGCTCGACGTCGCGCTGCTCCCAGACGAGCATTGCCCGCCGTCGTCGGAATGGCAGCGCCGGCGCACGCTCGAGAACTACGAGGGCATGGCGCTCGGCCCGACGCTGCCCGACGGCCGGCGCGTGCTCTTCCTCATCGCCGACGACAACTCACACGCGACACAGAACGCGCGCGTGCTCGCCCTGGCGATCGCCCCCAGCTCGTTCTGACTGGCGCGCGAACCCTGGCCCGAATGCTCCCGACGACCTCGACCTCGACGGCCGGCGTGTGCGACGACGGCGTCGTGAGGTTCCGACTGGCTCACTCTTCATCGACGAAGGTGCCGGCGGCCGAAAACGTGGCTTCCTTGCGCTTCCCGTCGACCACGAAGGCGATCTCGTAGTGAACGTTCTTACCGGCGGTCTGTTTGTTCGCGCCCGTCGCCCGAGCCTTGGAATACCGGGCGGAGAAGGCCCTGCGGACCACGTCCGGCAGCGCATCGACTGCGATCGGCTCCTCGACCTGCAAGATCGTCCCGTCCTCGGCGACATCGACCTCGAGTCGGTCGCCGCCGGATCGGGTGAGCTTGACCGATAGTCGCCGCGCAAAAATGAAGCCACGATGAAACGCGGCTCCCGGTGCGCCTGGTCGAGCCCTTCGCTCGCGGCGCGCGAGTCGCCCAGCCCACGACACATAACCACGCACCAGGAGCTGAATCGAGTGTGAGTGCCAATCTGCGGTAAATTAGTACCAGACCTGGGTCGCGAAGATGACTTCGTTGTTGGCCGGCTTGATGTCGCTCTGATCGAACTGCTGGCGGTCATAGCTGAGCTGAAGCTTCATCTCGTGGCCGCGCAGGTAGTAGTTGAGGCCGACCTCGAAGTCGGTGCGCTCGTCGTTGCCGCCGAAGTTGGAGGCCGCGACCATCGACGGATCGACGTCGGCGTCGATGTTGGGGTCGTAGTAACCGACGCGGACGACTGGCTGGAGGTCGCCCTTCATGTTGCCCGCGCCGACGCCCTTGAGGGTGTAGGCCAGTGCGGCGTAGAGGCCCTGGGTGTTGACCGGCTTGGCACCGTCGGCGAATACGTCGCGCGTGCGGATGAACTCCGACTGGAAGAGGAAGTTGGCGTTTTCGTAGCGCAGGTCGCCCTCCCAGCGGTCCTTGGTGCCGGCCCGCGAGCGGTAGCCGAGCGAGTCGTAGGTGACGCCTGCGATCGTGAGGCCCTTGACCGGGTAGACCTCGAGGCGCAGGCCGACCTGCTTCTCGTTGTTGGTGTCGAGGTTGTTCTGGCCGGCGCCGTTGAAGAAGCCGATCGAGTACATGAACTTCGGGAAGGTCTTGTCGATGCGAATGCCGAGGTCGCGCTGCCCGCCGACCAGGTTTGCGATGAATGCGCGCTCGGGCATGATGATCTTGGCTGCGGAGTTGAAGCCGTCCCAGCTGACCTGGTTCTTGAACTGGCCGATCGAGACCTCGGCGACGTCGCTCAGGAAGGTGATGTAGAAGTCCTGGAGCGTCGAGATCGAGCCGGTCGGGGCGCGGATCGTCACGTTCTGCCCCGCGGCGTTGACCGCGGTGAACGTCGTCAGCGTGTCGCGCACGCGCGATGGATCGAACATCGCGCGGTAGCGGACGAACTTGGGGATGATCTCGCCGCCGAGCGCGAGCTCGAGGCGGCGGATCCGGAAGGTCGAGGTCGAGAGATTGACGTCTTCGGTCATTCCCTTGCGGACGGTCTCGTCGTAGACGAACCAGCCCTGGAAGTTCACACCGAAGTTCAGGAATGCACCGGGGCTGTCTTTACCGACGCTGAGCCGCTTGGGCAGCTCGTCGGTCGGCTTTGCGGCGGTCACCGGCGGGGGCGGCGGAATGTCCGGCGTCCTGGCGGCATCGGGCGGTGCCGTGGTCGGCGCGGTGGCGGGCTCGCTCGATGGCGAGGGTGGCTCCGCCGGCGGCTGGTTGCCCGCGGGCTGGGCGCGGGCGGCCGAGGCGAACGAAGCGATGGACAGGAACAAAATCAATAATCGCTGCATTGCGAGGTACATAAGCGGCCGGGCGTGACGGTGTGGTGACGTGGCCGCGACAGGTCGCGTCTGGATGTACGAGATCGCCGCCACCCCCGAGGCGTTGCCAGGACGGAATCGGCTCGTCACACAACCGTCACGAGGAGCATGCTAAGGCTCCATCATGCTCGTACTGGTCATCGAGGACGAGGTAGACCTCGCCACCACGCTCGAGTACAACTTGCGCGCCGAGGGCTTCACGGTGCGGGTTGCACACAGCGGGCGGCAGGGCCTCGCCAGCGCGACCGCGGACCCGCTGCCGGACGTGATCGTGCTCGATCTGATGTTGCCCGATCTGTCGGGCACCGAGATCTGCCGCAAGCTGCGCGAGGGCGATCGCACGCGCGATATCCCCGTGGTGATGTGCACGGCAAAGGGCGAGGAGATCGATCGCGTGGTCGGCTTCGAGGTCGGCGCCGACGACTACGTGGTCAAGCCCTACAGCGTGCGCGAGCTGATCCTGCGGATCCGCGCGCTGCTGCGCCGGTCGCACCGCGTCGAGGGCGAGCCGTCGCTGATCCGGTTCGGCCGGCTCAAGATCGACCGCGACGCCCACCGCGCGTGGGTCGACGACGCGGAGATCGGGCTGACCGCGCTGGAGTTCCGCCTGCTGCATGCGTTTCTGTCGCGGCGCGGCCGGGTCCAGACCCGCGATGCGCTGCTCAGCGACGTCTGGGGCATCGAGGCCGATGTCACGACGCGCACGGTCGATACCCACGTCAAGCGGCTGCGCGAGAAGCTGGGCGACGCGGGGGCGTACATCGAGACCTTGCGCGGCGTCGGGTATCGCTTCAAGGACCAGCCCGAAGAGGCCACCGCTTGATCCAGCGTATCCGCTTTCGACTCCTCGGCCTCGCACTCGTCGCATCTGTCGTCGCCGGCATCTCCGCCGCGGCGGCAGCGCACACGCAGGCGGCGGCCGATGCGCTGCCGATCGCGATCGGCGCGTTCGTGCTCGCCCTCGCGGTCGGCTGGAGCGTCGCGCTGATGGTGCGCGGCCCGCTGCGCGAGCTCGAGAAGGCGGCGCGCGGCGTGGCGCGCGACCCGAGCCGTCGGATCACCAGCGAGGGCTTCATCGGCGACGAGGTCCACGAGCTCGGTGAGTGGATCAACTTCCTCGCCGACGACGCGCACAAGAGCCACCGGGCGCTCGCCCGCGAGCGCATGCTGCTGGCCGCCGTCGCCGAGGGCCTGACCCAGGGCGTGATCGCCGTCGACGGCGAGCACCGGATCGAGCTGCTCAACGACGCCGCGCGCAAGATGCTCGGCGTGACCAGCTCCCCGGTCGGCGAGCTGCTGATCGACTTCGTGCGCGTACCCGAGCTGTTCGATCTTATCGACAGCGACGTCGCGGCCACCGCCGAGGTCCAGTTGCCGAACACGCCGCGCGCGCTGATCCGCACCGCGCGCAAGTGGGGCGGCGACGGCCGCGTGCTGCTGCTCGAGGACGTGACGACGATGCGCCGGCTCGAGACCGTGCGGCGCGACTTCGTCGCCAACGTCTCGCACGAGCTGCGCACGCCGGTCGCGGTGATCCGCGCCAACGCCGAGACGCTGATGGCGGGCGCCAAGGACGATCCGGTGATCGCCGGCAAGCTGATCGACGGCCTGCACCGCAACGCCGAGCGGCTCGCCCGCATCCTGGCCGACCTGCTCGACCTGTCGCGGCTCGACGCCGGGCAGTACCGGCTCGAGGTGACCAACGTGCCGGTCGAGCGGATCATCGACCAGGCGCTGAGCGCGGTCGAGCCGCAGGTCGCGCAGCGCAAGGTGACGGTCAACGTCGCCATTCCCGATGAGCTCGCGGTGCGCGCCGACCCCAAGGCGCTCGACCACATCCTGGTCAACCTGATCGACAACGGGGTCAAGTACGGCCGGCCCGACGGCAACGTCTGGGTCGAGGCGCGGCCGATCGGCGAGGACGTCCGGATCGAGGTCCGCGACGACGGCCCCGGCATCGCCGACAAGCACCGCGCGCGCGTGTTCGAGCGGTTCTACCGGGCCGATCCGAGCCGGTCGCGCGAGGCCGGCGGCACGGGGCTCGGGCTCTCGATCGTCAAACACCTCGTGGAGAGCATGGGCGGCGACGTCGGTATGGAGCCAAACTCTCCGCAGGGCAGCATCTTCTGGCTTCGCCTCAGGCGAGCGAACAGCATCGGGGCAACCACATGACGGCTCATACCAGCAAGGAATTCGACCAAGAACTGCGCACGCTGCGCGAGCGGCTGGCGACGATGGGCGAGCGCGCGGCGCGCCAGATCGCGCTCGCGATGAAGGCGCTCGCCGACAAGGACGACGACCTCGCGCGCGACGTGATCAAGAACGACACCCAGATCGACCGCGACGAGAACGACGTCGACGAGCTCGCGCTGCAGATCCTCGCGACCCGCCAGCCGGTGGCGTCCGACCTGCGGTTCATCACCATGGCGCTCAAGTTCGTCGTCGACCTCGAGCGGATCGGCGACCTCGCCACCGGGATCGCCAAGCGCGCGCTCGAGCTCAACCGGCTGCCGTCGCTCGAGCCGCGGGTCGACCTCAGCAAGCTCGCCTCGCTGGTCCAGAAGAACCTGCACGCCGCGCTCGACGCGTTCGTCCGCAAGGACGCCGAGAGCGCGACCGCGGTGATCACGGCCGACGCCGAGATCGACAAGCTCAACGCCAGCCTGTTCGCCGAGCTGATCGCGC
>DATIPJ010000610.1:0-16781 GCA_035472155.1 Kofleriaceae bacterium | reverse complement strand
TCTTTATAGTAATCTGTATTTAATGCTAATAATGTTTGGTTTTTGCCGCGGGGGCCGGGGGGAGGTCGAGGACGGCGTAGCGGCCCAGGTGGCGGTTGAGGGCCGGGTCGGCGGATTCGCCCTCCCAGACATCGAACTCGATGCGCAGCTGGTCGTCCTGGCGGGTGGCGAATACGCGGTGCTCGCGGGTGGGAACGACGGAGGACTGGGCGATGACCTGCTCACAGTCGCCACCCATCGAGACGGCCAGGCCGCGCGCGGCGACGTCGATGAGGAGCACGCCTTCGACGGCGCCCTCGAGGCGGGCGACCTCGAGGGCGGCGCCGACCGCGACGACCTCCTCGGGGTTGGGGATGACCTGGGGCTCGCGGCCGGTGACGCGGCCGATCTCGCGACGCACGGCCGGCATGCGGGTCATGCCGCCGACGAGGAGGACCTCCTCGATGGCCTCGCGCTTGCGGCCGCAGCGCCTGAGGGCCTCGCGGATGGGGGCCTCGATGCGGCGGATGAGGGAGGCGGACCACTGCTCGAGGTCGTCGCGGCGCAGCGGCTTCTCGTACTCGAGGGAGCGGCCGGAGGGGAGCTGGACCAGCTCGGGGACGTAGATTTTGCTCGACGAGACGTCGGACAGCTCGTGCTTGGTGTTCTGTGCGGCGAGCCGGAGGCGCTCGACGGCGATCGTGTCGCTCGTGATGTCGAAGCCGCGCGCGGAGCGGACGTCGCGCACGAGGTTGTCGACGACGATCCGGTCGACGTCGTCGCCGCCCAGGAAGGCGTCGCCCGTGGTGGCGAGGACCTCGAAGATGCCGGCCTCGACGTCGACGGCGGCGACGTCGAAGGTGCCGCCGCCGAGGTCGCAGACCATGTACTTGCGGTCGACGCCCAGGTGGGCGCCGTGGCCGAGGGCGGCGGCGGTGGGCTCGCTGAGGAGGCGCATCACGGTGAGGCCGGCGATCTGGGCCGCGTCCTTGGTGGCCTGGCGCTGGGCGGCGTCGTACCAGGCAGGGATGGTGATGACGGCCTTGTTGACCGGCGCCCCGAAGTGGGCCTCCGCGATGCGGCGGATCTCGCGCAGGATGAGGGCGCAGACCTCCTCCGGCGAGACCGCGCGGCCGGCGGAGAGGGCGATCCAGGTGTCGCCGTTGGGCGCCTCGGTGAGCTCGAACGGCAGCACGCGCGCGAGCCGCCGGATCTCGGGGTGATCGAAGCGGCGGCCGAGCAGGCGCTTGGCGCCGAAGATGGTGAGGTCGGGGCTGTAGTCGAGGCCGTGGCGCGCGAGCTCGCCGACGACGGGGCCGTCGGGCGAGAACCACACCAGCGACGGCATCGTGGTGGCGCCCTCGGGGGTGGTGAGGATGCGCGGCGCACCGTCCTTGTCGATGACCGCGACGACGGAGTTGGACGTGCCCAGGTCGATGCCGACCGCACGGCTCATCGGAACAGCCTCTTCATCTCGTCGTTGGCGGGCAGCGGCGGCAGGTTGGGGCGGCGCATGAGCTCGAGGATGGCGGCGGCCTCGGTGCACTGCTCGTGGTGCGCGAGCGCGGTCTCCAGCTGCGAGGTCGCGAGCATGATCTCGCCCTTGGCGAGCGCGCTGATCGCCGAGGCGACGTAGTAGAGCGAGCGCAGCGGGCGGCTGCGCGGGTAGACGCAGAGCGCGGCGGCGAGGACCTCCTGCGCGTTGGCGGAGTCTCCGTCGCCGAGCATGGCGCGCGCGCGCAGCTCGAAGGCCTCGCCGCCCTGGACCTGCGACGGCGGCGGGATGGTCTCGACCGGCTCGACCTGCGGCGCGTTGCCCGTGTTCTGGGCGGTCTGTGCGAGCTTGGCGCGCATGACAGAGCCGGTGCTCGAGATGTCGTCGAAGCCGACCAGCCAGCCCGGCGGCGGATTGAGCGCCGGCCCGACCGAGGTCGCGCGCCCCTCGGCGACCAGCGCCACGCGCAGCCGATCGTAGGCGCGGTTGACGAGGATGGTGATCTCCTCGGCGAGATGGGTGATCGCCGGGGCGTTGCGCCGCGCGACCAGGTCTGGGTGGTGCGTGCGCACGAGCTCCATCCAGCCGCGCCGGATCTCGTCGGCATCGGCGTCGCGCGCAACGCTGAGCACCTCGTGCACGGCCACGGAGCGCAGACGGCGCAGCTCGGCGCTCAGCTGGTGGAACAGCAGCCGCTCGTCGGCCGGCAGCCCCTCGGCGATCTGCGCCGAGGTCGTGCGCGACGCCCGCGGCGGCGGGGGCGCTGGCTCGGGCTCGGGCGCCGGCGGTGGCTCGGGCTCTGGCTCGGGCGCCGCGCCCGCGGCCATCCGCCGGATCCGCGCGATGACCTCCTCGGTGAAGCCGACCAGCTCGACCTCGAGCCAGGTCTTGCCCGCGTCGGTCTTGGTCGACTTGGGGTCGGGCTCGATCGGCGAGGACTTGAGGACCGTCCCCTCGATGACGATGACGACCTGGTTCGGCAGCTCGAGGTTGAGCGTGACCTCGGCGCCGGGCTCGCTGCGGAACGGCACCTTCATCGAGAGCAGCTTCCCGCGCCGCAACTTGCGGGTGTGGAACACCTCGACCTGCTCCCAGGTCGTGCAACGCACGTGAAGCGTGCGCGGACCGGCCATCAGGGCTCCTTCGCCCCTTTGGCCCCCTTGTCCTTGTCGCCCTTCCGCCCGGGCTTGCCCGTGGGCTTGGGCGCGTCGGGGTCGACCTCGAGATCGATGTGCTTGTCGATCGCGTCGCGCTTCTTGGCCATGTCGATCGGCAGCTTGGGATCGCCCTTGGGGTCGCGCCACTCGTCGGCGGTGACGGACGCGTAGCCCGGCTTGTAGCCGTCGGCGAGCGCGCGCAGCTCGTAGGCGCGCCCGGCGACCGTCGGAAAATTCACGCCGGTGTTCGCGAAGCCGATCAGGAGCCAGACCTCGGCGCCCGGCGGCGAGGTCTCGATGCGGATCGGCCCCTCGCCTGCCGAGAACCCGCTCGGCGGCGCAAGGTTGGGCGGCTCGGCCGGCAGGCGCTCGACGAGCGGCTTGTGGGTCTTCTTGTCGAGCGGCACCGCCTTGAGCGTGACCGAGACCTTGGCCTTCTTCGAGACATCTTTGCCCTCCCAGTTGGCGGGCATGACCTCGGTGTCGACCGGCTGGTAGCCGTCGAGCTCGATGCGCAGGCGGTGCATCTGGCTCGACGTGAGCGGCATGCTGTCGACGTTGGGGCGGCCGAGCTTGAGCCACACGCTGGCCTCGCTCGGCGTGACCGACACGGCGATCGTTCCGCGGTCGGCCTGCGCGGCGGACAGCTGCCGCGTGCGCTCCTCGGCGTCGAGCCGCACCTTCTCGTCGCGCTCGCGCTGCGCCGCGGTCGCCTCCTGCTGATTCTTGTAGACGAAATAGAAGCCGATCGCACCACCGATCACGACGAGCAGCGAGACCACGCCGAGGGCGCGGCTGCGCAGCCGCACGGGCGGCAGCTCCTCCATCAGCGGGATGTCGACCAGCGGGCGCGCCGGCGGCGCGATCGGCCACGGCTCGGAGCGCCGCACGGTGACCTCCGCCGCGGCCTCGACCCGGCGCGCCGCCTGCTCGAGCTTGTCGGCGGCCTGGGTCGCCTGCTCGGCGGCCTGCGTCGCCTGATCGGCCGCGTTGGTCACCTTGCGCACCGGCTCGTCGAGGCCAGCCAGCGCGCTCATCGCCGCGACCTCGTCGCCCGTGCGCTGCCGCGGCCGCATGAGGTCGTAGTCGCTCTCGCGCACCGGCGGCGGCAGCGGCGTGTGGTCGTCGTAGTCGTCCGGATCGTCGAGCGACGGCACGCGCGCGCGGATCTGCACGATCGCCTCCGAGCGCCGCGGGTGGGTCTGGATCCCCTCGCTGATCGGATCGCGCACGAACGGGCGGTCCTCGACCGCGGTGTGGTCGCGCGTGTCGTCGAGATCGGCGAGCAGCGCGTCGAGCCGGTTGCTGGTGCCGGTCTGGGAGTGGTGCGCCGCCGACGCCGCCGCGCGCTGGTCCATCGACGGGCGGATCGGCGTGACCTGCACGGCGCCCGGCTTGGAGCCCAGCGACGCGAGCAGATCTTCGGTCGCCTCGTCGACGTTGCTGTCGGTCTGCGACAACCCGGCGGCCTGGATCACCTCGTCGCGGTCGGCGATCTCCCAGCGATCGTCCTCGAACGCCTCGAGGAGGTTCTCGAGCAGGTCGTTCGCGCTGCGGTAGCGGCGCGTGGTGTCGGTGTCGAGCGCGCGCTGCACGAGGCGCTCGACCGCCGGCGTGACGTGCAGGCTGCCCGGCGGCAGCTCGCCCGACAGCATCGTGAACAGCATCGCGCCCACCGCGTAGACATCGGCGCCGGGCGCCGGGTCCTCGCCGACGACGAGCTCGGGCGCCAGGTAGCCGGCGAGCCCGCGCCACAGCGACGGATCCACGCCCTGCGCGACCGCGGTGGTCAGCGCGCGGCCGACCACGAAGTCGCCGAGCCGCACGCCGCCATCCTCGTCGACCAGCACGCTGCGCGGGTGCACCGCGCCGTGCACCACACGCGCCTTGTGCGCCGCCGCGAGCGCCTCGATCACGCTGCGCCCGATCGCCGCGGCGACGGGGATCGACAGCTTGCCGTGCTGGCTGCGGTTGGCGCGCGCCGCCGTGATCAGGTCCTGGACGGTGACGAAGCGCCCCACGCCGCGGGTGACGATCACGACGTCGGGGCCGCCGGACTCGACCGCCACGGTCGGCACGATGTTCTCGTGGCTGAGCGCGACCACGGTCGCCACCGCGCCGCCGTCGGTGAGCGCCAGCCGGAACGACGACTCGGCGAGCATCTTGGGGTCGACCACCAGGCCGCGCAGGTTGCGCTGGCCGGCGAACTGCGCGCGGTGAATCGCCCCATACATCGTGACTGCGAGGCGCTCGCTGAGCACGACACCGGCGATGATCTGCTCGGCGGCTTGGCCCACCACCGGTTGACTATAGCAACGACGCGGCGCGCGCTCACCCACCAGGAAGGTGGAAGTTCACGTGAATCCAGGGTTCTGCGAATAGGTAAAACGATGCAGCCATGGCGAGGAACGGGCCGAACGGCAGCTCGGTGCGCATGAGTGAGGGGGTGTCCGCCTCACCGCCGGCGACGCCCGCGGCCTCGCCGCCCTCGCCCGCGCGACCTGCGTCGTCGCCGGTGCTCGCCTCGTCGCTCTCCGACGCGCGGCCGATCAGCAGCGCGGTGATCCCGATGACCGACCCGATCACCGAGCCGCCGAACAGCGCGACCAGGACGCCGCGCCAGCCAAGCAGCGCGCCGACCAGCGCGAGCAGCATGCCATCGCCGAGCCCGAGCCCTTCGCGCCGCGTGACCCGGTAGTAGATCTCCCCGATCGCCCACGGAAGGCCGTAGCCGATCGCGGCGCCGACGAGCCCGTCGTACCAGTGCCGCTCGGGCCACAGCAGCGACGCCGCGTAGAACACGACCATCGACGGAATCGTGACCTTGTTGAGGATCAGCTTGTGGTCGAGATCGATGAACGCGATGACGACCAGGACGAAGCAAAATGCTGCATACACGACGAAGTGCAGCAGGCGCTGATCGAACGGCTCGAACAGCGTCGGCGCAACGACCGCGGCCCACCACGCCACGCCGAACAGCGCGCCGGTGACCGCCTCGACCACCAGATAGCGCGCCGAGAACGCCGCGCCGCACCCCCGGCAGCGCCCGCGCAGCCACAGCCACGCGAACAGCGGAACGTTGTCGTACCAGCGGATCGGCGCCTTGCAGGCGAAGCAGTGCGAGCCCGGCTTGACCACCGACCGCCCCGCGGGGAACTCGGCGCTCGGCGGCCAGCGGTAAATGCACACGTTCGCGAAGCTCCCCCAGAGGAGGCCCAGCAAGACCACGAACACGTAGGCGCCCGGCGAGCTCGCCAGCGGTTCGAGGCTTTCCAGCACAGCTAACCGTAGCCGCTTCGCCCACCTTGGGCCAGGACGCCGGATTTCACCCGGCCTCCTGGCAGATCTAATTTCCGCGCGTCCACTCGCTCCGCTGATCCGGAGCCTCGGGCAAATGCCCGATGCTCCGGGCTTCGCTCGGTCCGCGCAGTTGACCGCATCCGTCGCGAAAGCTAAGAACCAGCGATGATTCGGTTTGCCGCCCTGGCCGTGTGCGCGATCGGTTGCAGCCGATCGCAGAGCACGCAGGACCCGGATCTGCCCGGCCTCGTGGTCGAGGCGCGCGGGCCCGAGACGGCGATCGACGTCGAGCGCGCGGCCAGCGACGCGGCGGAGCTCGGGCGGGCGCTCGAGCGGCCGTACCGCGCGATGCTCGCGGCGCTCGGGCCGCACAGCGTCGCGATCAGCACGGTCACCACCGTCACCGAGGGCGGCAAGCCCGTCAGCGAGCTGTCGGATCACTCGCAGATCGACATCGGCGAGTCGGGCGCCTACCACGCCGTGTACACCAACTCCGCCGACTACGGCCGCGAGACGACGTTCGTCGGCGGCAAGCTGTACCTGCGGCCGCGCTACCAGCGCTGGCACGTGCGCGGACCCGAGGCGCCCGACGAGCCCGAGGCGCTGCGCGATCAGTACTTCGACGCCGTTGCGGCGATGTGGGACCTGCTGGCGCCGGCCGCCGACGTCACCGACAAGGGGCCGATCCAGATCTCGGGCCGCGCCGGCCGCAAGATCGAGATCAAGCGCGCGGCCGATCCCAGCCAGCCGCCCGCCGAGCCGATCGCGCAGCGCAAGTGGCGCGAGAGCCGCAGCATCGACGACGTGAGCGGCGAGGTCGTGATCGACGCCGCCAAGGGCGTGCCGCTGGTGGTCAAGCTCGGCGGCACCGTCGGGTTCTCGCGCGAGGGCCGGCGGTTCTCGATGAAGGTCTCGATCGACAGCACGGTGTCGGGCCTGGGCAGCGCAGCGGCGATCGCCGTTCCGCAAGAGGGCGACGTCGTGGCCACGCCCGAGCGCCTGCGCGAGGTCGACGATCGCGACTACCTCCTGCAGGGCATCGCGCCGCCGCTGCGCCGCAACCCCGACGGCACCGCGGTGCCGCCCGCGCCGATCGGCCCCGACGGCGCGAAGCTCACCGACAAGGCGCCGGACAAGGCGGACAAGGCGGACAAGGCGACCGACAAGGCGGGCAGCGCTGCCGGCAGCGGCGCCGCGGCAGGCAGCGCGAGCAGGCCCGGCGACAAGACCGGCGGCGGCAAGCCCGGCGACAAGAGCGGCGCCAGCAAGCCGGGCGACAAGGCCGGCTCGGCGAGCGACCCCAAGCGCAAGGCCGAGGGAGGCAAGCCATGACCACGACCACGCTGGCGCGCAGCCGGGCCTACCTGGCGTCGCAGCGGCGCTCGATCATCGCGCGCTCGGTCGCGGGCAGCCTCACCGGCGCGATCCCGGTCCCGTTCCTCGACGACTGGGCGACCAGCCTCGTGCTGAGCGGCGGCTACCGCCGGATCGCGGCCTCGCACCACATCGATCTCGACGACGACGCGCAGAAGACGCTGGTCCACGGCACCACGCCACCGCCGGGCATCCTCGACATGGCGGCCAGCGGCATCATGCTGCGGATCGCCGGGCGCGCCGCGCGCCGGATGCTGCTCGCGCTGGCGACGATCGACCGCGCACGATCCGCCGCCCGGACCTTCCTTCGCATGACCCTGTTCGACCACTACTGCGCGAAGCTCCACACCGGGCTCGCGATCGACACCGCCACGGCGCTCGCGCTGCGCGACGAGATCGGCCGTGCCCTCGAGCAGACGCCGGGCGCGCTCGCGTTCCATCCGTTCCGCCGCGGCGCGCTGGCCGCCGCCCGGGCAACCCTGCGCGCTCCGCTCGAGCTCGCCGACCTCGCGACCCGGGGCGCGCTGCGCCGCCTGCTCGCCCGGCGCAGCGCGTCGTCGATCACCGACGCCGAGGCGGTCGACGAGCTCGATCAGGCGGTCGAGACCGCGCTGGCGAGCAAGACCGGCTTTCTGTCGCGCACCGTCGCCGCCGTCGAGGTCCAGCTCTCGGCCGAGGGCAACCCGTTCCTCGATTCGGCGCTCGACGCCTTCGATCGGCGATGGCGGGCGCGGGTTGCTGCGGGCATCAAATGACTGGACCCGACCCACGCAGAGCGCTCACCCAGGCCCGCCGCGTCGTCGTCAAGATCGGCAGCCGCCTGCTCGCCGACAGCCCCGCCGGCCGGCCCGCGGCGATCGCCGACCAGGTCGCCGAGCTGCGGCGCGGCGGCATCGAGTTCTTGATCGTCAGCTCGGGTGCGATCGCCCTCGGCGTGCGCCGGCTGCGCCTGCCCGGCCGGCCGCACGAGCTGCCCGCGCTGCAGGCCGCCGCCGCCGTCGGCCAGAGCCGCCTGATGCAGCACTGGGAGCACGCGTTCGCCGCGCACGACCTCGCGATCGGCCAGGTGCTCGTCACCCACGACGACCTCGGCGATCGCCGGCGCTTTCTGTCGGCGCGCCTCACGCTGCGCTCGCTGCTCGATCACGGCGTGATCCCGATCGACAACGAGAACGACACCGTCGCCTCCGAGGAGATCAAGTTCGGCGACAACGACCAGCTCGCCGCGCTCGTGGTGAACCTCATCTCCGCCGACGCGCTGATCATCCTCACCGACGTCGAGGGCGTGCGCGACGCGTCCGGCGTGCGCATGCCGATCGTCCGCGACATCGACCGCGAGGCCGCGCCGGTCGCCACCGGCAGCACGAGCGGCGTCGGCTCGGGCGGCATGGCATCGAAGGTCAGCTCGGCGCGCATCGTCACGCGCACCGGCGTCCCGGCCATCGTCGCGCCCGGCCGCGAGCACGACGTGCTGGTCCGCGTCCTCTCCGGCGCCGACATCGGCACGCTGTTCGTCCCCGGCGCCGAGGTCCTGTCGGCGCGCAAGCACTGGATCGCCTATGGCGCAAAGCCCGCCGGGAAGGTCGTCATCGACGACGGCGCGGCCCGCGCGCTGCGCGATCACGGCAAGAGCCTCTTGCCCGCCGGCGTGGTCGCTGTCGAGGGCGAGTTCGATCTGGGCGACACCGTCAGCATCGTGGTCGCCGGGGTCGAGCTCGCGCGCGGCCTCGCCGCGTACCCGGCCGCCGACCTGCGCAAGATCTCAGGCTTGCAATCGGGCGCCATCGAGGCCAGGCTGGGTTACAAGAGTATCGACGAGGCAATTCACCGAGATGATCTCGTGATTCTGTGACGGTAGAGATCGACGAGCGAAGCGACGTCGCGGGGGGTGGGGACCCCGACGGCTCTGCCGGTGGGTCCCCCAAAGGGGGGTCGATCCTCCCCCGGGGGATCGTCCGTGCTCAGCTGATTCGCGGCGTTGCCGAGGCAGCGCGCGCAGCCTCCCGGACGGTCGCCCGGGCGACGGCGCAGCACCGCACCCGTGCGCTGACCGCGATCTCCGAGTCGATCTACCGCCACCGCGCGGCGCTGCTCGCCGCCAACGCGCGCGATGTGGCCTCGGCCCGCGACGCCGGCCAGACCGCGGCGCTCATCGATCGGCTGACCCTCGACGACAAGCGCATCTCTTCGCTGGCGCGCGCGGTCGCCGATATCGCCGCCGCCCCCGAGATCCTCGGCCGCGTCGAGCGCACCGAGACCCGGCCCAACGGCCTCGAGATCCAGCGGGTCCGGATTCCGCTCGGCGTGATCGCGATGATCTACGAGTCGCGGCCCAACGTCACCACCGATGCCGCCGCGCTCTGCCTCAAGGCCGGCAACGCGTGCATCCTCCGCGGCGGCCGCGAGGCGCTCGAGAGCAACCGCGCGCTGCTGGTCGCGGTGCAGGACGGCCTGGTCGCGGCGCGCCTGCCGGTCGAGACCGTGCAGCTCGTGCCGGTCACCGACCGCGAGGCGATCGCCGAGCTGGTCCAGCTCGACGACCTGATCGACCTCTGCATTCCGCGCGGCGGCGAGGGGCTGATCCGCTACGTCGCCGAACACGCGCGCGTCCCCGTGATCAAGCACTACAAGGGCGTGTGCCACATCTACGTGCACGCCGCCGCCGACATCGAGCTCGCGCTCGCGATCATCGAGAACGCCAAGGTCCAGCGCCCGGGCGTGTGCAACGCCGTCGAGACCGTGCTGATCGACCGCGCCATCGCCAAGAAGATCATCCCGCGGCTGGTCGCGCGGCTGGCCCCCACGGTCGAGCTGCGCGGCGACGAGACGGTGCGCGCGCTCGGCGGCGACGGCGTCCGCGAGGCCACCGAGGACGACTGGTTCGCCGAGTACCTCGATCTCATCCTGGCGGTGCGCGTGGTCGACAGCCTCGACGCGGCGATCGCTCACATCGAGCGCTACGGCTCGAACCACACCGAGTCGATCCTCACCAAGGACCGCGACGCCGGCGAGCGCTTCGTGCGCGAGGTCGATTCGTCGACGGTGATGATCAACGCGTCGACCCGGTTCGCCGATGGCGGCGAGCTCGGCCTGGGCGCCGAGATCGGGATCTCGACGACCCGCCTGCACGCCTACGGTCCGATGGGCGCCGAGGGCCTCACGACCACCAAGTTCGTGGTACGCGGTACCGGTCAGATCCGGTCCTGACCTGCACAAAACGACCAGGCCGACCAACCAGATGACCAAGAAGCCACACACGAAGCGCAATGCAGCGGTCAAGGGCTCCCCGCCCCAGACCAAGGGCAAGGCACGCTCGGCCAAGGTGGAGGAGCCGGCGCCAAGGCCCGAGACCACCGAGGGCCTCGATGGTGCCATGCGCGCCCTGGCGCTGGCCCTCGACAAGAAGGCGCTCGAGCCCGTGCTGCTCGACGTCCGCGATCTGTGCTCGTTCTGCAACTACCAGCTCGTGGTCTCGGGCCGCTCGGACCGCCAGGTCGACGCGATCGCCGACGGCATCGCCATGGGCCTCAAGCTCGACGGGCTGCGCCCGCTCGGCGCCGAGGGCGCGCGCACCGGCCAGTGGTCGCTGCTCGACTACGGCGACTTCGTCGTCCACGTGTTCCTGCACGCGGCGCGCGAGCACTACGACCTCGAGGGGCTGTGGAACGACGCGCCCCGGATCCCGCTCGAGGTCCCGCCCGATGCGCGGCTGCCGGCGGGCGAGACGTACGACCTCTCGCCGTGAAGCTGACCGTCGCGGTCGTCGGGCGGCTCAAGGAGACGTACCTGACCCAGGCCGAGGACGAGTACCGCAAGCGCCTGCGCCCGTACTGCACGCTCGCCGTGCAGGAGGCCAAGGACGAGGCCGCGCTGCTCGCGGCACTGCCGGCCGGCGCGCATCTCTATGCATTCGACGAGCGCGGCGAGGCACTCACCAGCCAGGCGTTCGCCCACGACATCCTCGGCCACGAGCAGCTGCACGGCGGCGGTGCGCCCGTGGTGTTCGCGATCGGCGGCGCCGACGGCCACAGCGACGCGCTCCGCAGCCGCGCGCGCAAGCTGATCGCCTTCGGCCGGCTGACGATCGCCCACCGGCTGGTCCGCGTGCTCGTGCTCGAGCAGATCTATCGCGGCTTCCGCATCCTGCGCGGCGAGCCCTACCACCGCGACTGACCGTCAGACCGGCGCGGGCTGGAACATCCGGCGCAGCGTCTTGGCGAGCGCGCTGGCGGTGACCCGGCGCTCGGGGACGAGGAAGATGGTGTCGTCGCCCGCGATCGACCCGATGATGCTGTCGAGCCGCGCCTGATCGAGCAGCGCGGCGACCGCCTGTGCCGCGCCCGGCCGCGTGTGGATCACGACGATCGCGGCGCCCTCGCGAATGCCGAGCACGAGGGCCGACATCGCCGCGAGCTGCGAGCGCTCGCCGCCGGTGCGCGCCGCGAAGCCGTCGATCTCGTAGGCCGTACCGCCGCTCGGCAGCGAGACCCGGCGCGCCTGCAGCTTCGCGAGGTCGCGCGACAGCGTCGCCTGCGTGACGTCGTGGCCCTGCGCGCGCAAGAGGTCGCGCAGATCGCTCTGGGTGGCGATGTGCCGCGTGCGCACCAGCTCGACGATCAGCGCGCGCCGGGTCCGCGTCTCGTCGAGGTCAGGCACCGTTTTCCCTGCGCACGATCGTGCCCACGCCGGTGTCGGTGAACAGCTCGGCGATGATGTTGTGGGGGATCCGGCCGTCGATCACGTGCACGGCGTGCACGCCGCCCTCGAGCGCGGTCAGCGCGGCCGCCGTCTTGACCGCCATGCCGCCGGTGACCACGCCGGCATCGAGCTTGGCGCGCAGCGTCGCCGGCACGAGGTCGGTCACCAGGTCGCCGTTCTCGAGGATGCCCGGCACGTCGGCCAGGAACATCAGCTTGTCGGCGCCGAGCGCGCGCGCAATACCGGCGGCCGTCGCGTCGGGGTTCATGTGGTAGCTCTCGCCGTCGGCGCCCAGGCCCACCGGCGAGATCACCGGGATGTACTGCTGGCTGATCAGCGACTCGAGGAACGCCTTGTTGACGTCGACGAGCTCGCCGACCTGGCCGAGATCGCGGCCGTCGCCGCGCACGAGCTTCCGCGCGCGCAAGAGCGCCGCATCCTTGCCCGAGAGCCCGACCGCGACGCCGCCGCCGCGGTTCAGGATCGTCACCAGCTCGGTGTTGATCGCCGACGTCACGTTCTCGACCACGCGCAGCTCGGCGTGCGGCGTGACCCGGATCCCGTCGACGATCTCGGCGCCGCCCAGCTTGTCGAGCGCGTGCGCCAGCTCGGGCCCACCGCCGTGCACGACGATCGGCGACATCCCGACCGAGCGCAGCAGCAGCACGTCGTCGCAGAACGACCGCTTGAGCCCGTCGCGCGTCATCGCCGCGCCGCCGTACTTGATCACGCAGCGCGTGCCGCGGAACCGCGACATGTAGCCCAGCGACTGGACCAGCAGCGCGCGCTTGAACGCAGGCGAGTAGTTGCCGAGCCGGTCGTCCTTGCGCACGCCGCCATCGGGCGCCTCGAACAGCACCGACGTGTAGTCGGCGTTGAGCTTGACGTAGTCGTACGACAGGTCGCAGCCGTGCGCCTTGGCGTCGCAGCTGCCGGTGCGCACGTCGACGGCGATCACGACCTCCGGCTCGCGCAGGCGCGCCTTGAGCGCAGCGCGATCGAACGCGACCAGCGCGCGGTCGTAGACCACGGTGCCCTGGATCGCGACCTGCGCGCGCGCCGGGTCGATGTCCCAGTCCTCGGCGCCGCAACGCGCGCCGACCGTCGCCAGGATCCGCCCCCAGTTGGGGTCCTGGCCGAACATCGCCGCCTTGACCAGCGGCGACGTGCAGATCGACCGCGCGAGATCGCGCGCGATCTCCGCCGTCGGGGCGTGGCCGATCCGGACCTCGATCCGCTTGGTCGCGCCCTCGCCGTCGGCCGCGATGTCGCGCGCCAGCTCGTCGCACAGGTCGCCGAGCACCGCGACGAACCGGCGGTAGGCCTCCGTCCCGGTGGTCACCTTCGGGTTGCCGGCACAGCCGTTGGCGAGCGCGAACACGCTGTCGTTGGTGCTCATCTCACCGTCGATCACCAGCTGGCGGAACGTCCCCGGCGCGACCTCGCCGAGCGCCCAGCTCAGCGTGGCCGCATCGATCGCGCAATCGGTCGCGATCACCGCGATCATCGTCGCGAGCTGCGGCGCGATCATGCCCGAGCCCTTGCAGATGCCGGTCACCGTCACCACGTGGCCGTCGAGCTCGACCGTCCGCGATGCCATCTTCTTGGTGGTGTCGGTCGTCATGATCGCTTCGGCCGCCGGGGCCGGGTCCGCCCCGAGCTGCTCGACGCAGCGAGGCATCGCCGCGACGACCTTCTCGAACGGCATCCGCATGCCGATCACGCCGGTCGCCGCGCTCACCACCTGCGACCGCTCGATCCCGAGCGCCGCCGCTGCCGCCGAGGCGATCGCATCGACCGATTCGCGCCCGGCCGCTCCGGTCAGCGCGTTCGCATTGCCGCTCACGACGACGACGGCCCGCATGCGCTCTGCCGGCAGCCTGCGCTCTGCGTCCGCCACCGGCGCCGCCTTGGCGCGGTTGATCGTGAACATGCCGGCGCACGCCGCATCGCAATCCGATACGAACAGCGCGACGTCCGGCTTGCTCGGCCGCACGCCCGCGGCGACGCCGGCGTAGCGAAATCCGCGCGGCAGCTTCATACATGCCTCGCGAGGTGCGCCAGCCCGGTCAGCCGATCGAGCCCGAGCATCGCGTTCAGGTTCTCGACCGCCTGGCCCGCGGCGCCCTTCATCAGATTGTCGAGCGCGGCGGTGATCACCACGAAGCCACCGGCCGTGCCTTGCGATGCCACGCCGACCGCGCACAGGTTGGTCCCCACCACGCGCCGCAGCGACACGTGCTCGGCGGTCGGCGCGACCACCACCGTCGGATCGCCGGCGTAGTCGGCGCGGTAGCGCTCGATCAGCGCCTCGGTGCTCATGGCCGCCCGCAGCCGCGCGGTCACCGTCACGAAGATGCCGCGCGCGATCGGCAGCAGGTGCGTGGTCATCGCGACCCGCGGCCGCGCACCCGGCGTCGGGGCCACGCGCCCGAGCGCCGCCTCGATCTCCGGCACGTGCTGGTGGCGCAGGACCTTGTAGGCCCGGACCTCGCCGTACATCTCGCCGAGCGACATCGCCTCGTCGGCCGTCCGCCCCGCGCCGGTCACACCCGAGCCCGCCGCGATCGCGATGTCGCGCTCGACGAGCTCGTGGCGCACCACCGGCGCCAGCGCCGTGATCACCGCGGTCGCATAACAGCCCGGGTTGGCCACCAGCGCCGCGCCGCCGACGTCGGCGCCGAACAGCGAGGTCAGCCCGTACACCGCGCGCGGATCCGCCCGGTGCGCATTCGAGAGGTCGACCACGCGCGTGCCCGCGGCCAGTAGCTTGGGCGTCAGCTCGGCCGCCGGCTCGGGTGGCGTCGCCAGCATCGCCACCTCGGCCGGCGTCGCGAGCGCGGCCCGCGTCGTCACGAACGCCGCCTGGGTGCGCGTCCCTGCCATATCGTCGATCGGTGTGCCCGCGCGCGCATCGCTCGCCGCGCACACCAGCCGTACCGCGGGATGCCCTGCGAGCAGCTTGACCAGCTCGAGGCCGGAGTAGCCGGCCGCTCCGAACACGGCGACGTTATGCATTGTATGCATGTTTATGCACACCCCATCCCCGGACGCAAGCGATGATCAGGCGCGGTGGCGCTTCATCGCGCGATCGATCTCGCGCTGGTCGTCGGCCTCGCGCTTCGCAGCTCGTTTGTCGTGCTGTTTCTTGTGCGTCACAAGCGCGAGCTCGACCTTGACCTTGGCGCCCTTGAAGTACAGCGACAGCGGGATCAGCGTGTAGCCCTTGACCTGCGTCTTGTCGCCGAGCTTGTCGAGCTCGCGGCGGTGCAGCAGCAGCTTGCGGACGCGCCCGACCTCGTGTTGCCAGCGGTTGGCCTGCGCGTACTCGTTGATCTGGATGCCGTGCACGTAGGCCTGGCCCTTGCGGATCTCGACCCAGCCGTCGGCGATCGTCACCTTGGCCTCGCGCAGGCTCTTGACCTCCGAGCCGACCAGCGCGATACCGGCCTCGAGCCGCTCGTGGATCTGAAAGTCGTGCGTCGCCTTGCGGTTCGAGGCGATCACGCGAATGGCGTCGGTCGCCGGTTTCGCCATCACCACTCGCCGACGTTGGGCATCGTCGTCCACGGCTCGGCGGGGGCGAGCCGCTCGCCGCGCTGGAGCAGCTCGACCGAGATCAGGTCCGGCGAGCGGACGAACGCCATCCATCCGTCGCGCGGCGGCCGGCTGATCGTGTAGCCGGCCGCGATGAGTCGCCGGCACGAGGCGTACACGTCGTCGACCTCGTACGCGACGTGACCGAAGTTGCGCCCGGCCGTGTAAGCGTCCTTCTGGTCCCAGTTGTAGGTGAGCTCGATCTGCGGCGAATCTCCTTCGCCGTGCTCGCCGAGGAACACCAGCGTGAAGCGTCCCTGCTCGACCTCGCGCCGCCGGACCTCGGTGAGGCCGAGCCCCTCACAGAAGAAGTGCAGCGCACGGGGCAGGTCGCGGACGCGGATCATCGTATGCAAGTAGCGCATGCCGTTTCGGTAGCAGATTTTGGGTATCCTGCGCGCGATGAACGAGCCCAACGTCCTCGTCAATTTTCGCCTCGACCGCGACCGCCCGATGCGGATCAGGTGGTTTGCGACGGACGGGGTCCCCGGCGATGGCTACAAGGCGCAGGTCATGGCGTTCACCCTCGACGACGGCTCGACCCTGCAGATGGACAGCACGGCCGTCCTCGAGCAGACCGCTCCGGATGCCGCCGGCGGCATCGGCGCCTACCTGGTGACGTTCAACGGCATGGTCGGCTTCGCGAGCGACCACCCCGACCGGCCGCGCATCGACAAGCTCGAGGACGAGGAGATCGGGTACGACATGGCGTTCATCCACGAGGACAGCGGCCGGCGCGCCGTCGAGGGCGAGGACTACGAGATCCGCGATCGCCCGCGCGGCATGGCGCACAAGCTCACTCGCCGCAATGCGTGACGGCACGCCGAGCCGCACCGCACAGTTCGTGGCGGCGGCGCGCGGCATGGGCCGCCTGCTCCCCGAGGCTGCGCGGATCGCCGACGACCCCTACGGCATGTCGTTCAGCTCGTCCACCCTCGCCCGCCTCGTCAACCGCAGCCACGACGGCGGCCGCGCCGAGTCGATCGCGCGCATCCCCGGCCTTCGCATGTGGATCATCTACATGCAGGTCCGCACCCGCGTGATCGACGACGCCGTGCGCGCATTCGTCGCCGGCGGCGGCCGCCAGCTCGTGCTGCTCGGCGCGGGCTACGACTGCCGCGCGCTGCGCCTGCCCGAGCTCGCCGCCTCCAACGTGTTCGAGGTCGATCACCCCGCGACCC
>DATIPJ010000609.1:0-4497 GCA_035472155.1 Kofleriaceae bacterium | reverse complement strand
GCAGATCAGCGCGATCGTCAGACCGAAGGCGGTGTTGTACATCGCCTCGGAGATACCGTCGGACAGCTTCTTCTGGCGATCGGCGGGATTGGCATCGCCGATCGACGCGAACGTGCGAATCAGGCCGGTGATCGTTCCGAGCAGACCGATCAGCGTCGTGATGTTGGCCAGCGACCACAGCGCGCCGATCCGGGTCTTCACCTCGGGCAGCGTGTCGGTCATGGTCTCTTCCATCGCCTGGGCGACGGCGGCCTCGCCGCGATGCAGCCGGTTGAGGCCCGCCTTGGCGACGCGCGCGACCGGCGCCGTGGTCGCATCGCACAGCTTCTTCGCGCGGTCGACGTTGTTCGCGGACAGAAGCTTGCGGAGCTGCTCGAGGAATGCCTTCGCGTTCAGGTGGCCGCGGCCCAGGAAGTAGATCGACCGCTCGACGATGAGGCCGATGACGACCGCCAGGAAGAACGTGTTGACGATGAAAAAGGGCCCGCCGTGTTGGAAGACATCGCTTAACCAGCTCATCGGTCGATTGCCTCCGCGCGCGGGGGCGTGCCCCTTTGCGGTACTTGCAAGTGTTGTAGCGACAGGCGGCTCATCGCGTCAAGCATACGATCAGCGGAATCACTTGGGTGAACGAGAACTTACTGGTGTCTGACGTTGCGAAAACCGGGACGCGCAAAGCCGTGGTCAGTTGTTTGGAGCACCGTCGTTGATCCAACGTTCAAGCGCACCGAGCTTCTGGCAGCACAACAGCTGTCCACCGCTCGACTGCGGCATGTACCCGACCGATGCCGGCGGGGGCATCGCCGGCGGATCCGCCATCTCCGGCGTCACGTGCCCGAGCATCAGCATCAAGTAGCTCGCGTTGACGTTGTTTGCCACGACGAGCTTGCGCGTCGGGTCCAGGATCGAAGTGAAGTCCACGAGGTGACTGCGACTCATACCGGCTCTGAGATCCACCTTGCCTGCGGGGTTGTTCGATCCGTTGTGACACCCCGAGAAGACGCAGGATGCAGTGAAAATGTTCTGCTGGATCCAGGTCAGATCCTGATGCATGTCGGCGTCGAGGCAGGCCTGCGACGTCGTGCTGACCACACACCGGCCTCCGCCTGCCGTGTTCTCGGCGTCCTCGAGGGAGATCCTGCAGCCGACGAGCAGGCTTGCAATGATGACGAGGCGAATCATGGCGGCACCCTAACATGTGCAACCCGACGAGCCGGCGGCAGGTCAAATCGGCGCGGACATCGATCACACGATCGCCCGGGGACCTGGGTGCGCGCCCGCGTCAGCGGCACGCCGGCGGGACGCAGCGCGGCGGAACCGGGAGCACCGGCGCCGGGACCAGATCATCGAACGATCGGATCGCAGGCCCGGCGAGGAACTTCGCGGGCAGTGTGCCCCGCACGAACGGCATCCAGACCGCTTCGCTCGACGGCCCGGTGGGATCGCCGCTCCACGGCTCGACGCGTGCGAAGCTCACGCCCGATGGCACGGCGAAGTCGCGCACGGGCGTCCGCGGATGCGCCTTCTGCATGAAGTCGAGCCAGATCGGCACGGCGACGCCGCCGCCGGTGATCTTGTCGCCGATCGGCGTCGAGTCGTCGCGGCCGATCCATACCGAGCCGACGAGGTCGGTCGTGAAGCCGTTGAACCACACGTCGCGGTAGTTGGCGGACGTGCCGGTCTTGCCCGCGGTCGGACGGCCCAGCTGGAGCGCCCAGCGCGCGGTGCCGCGCGACACCACGCCCTTCATGAGGTTCACGACGACGTAATCGACGTCGGGTGAGATGACCTGCGGTCCGGGCGGCTCGTTGCGCAGGTCCTCGACGACGTTGCCCGTGGTGTCGGTGACGAGATCGAAGAACCGCGGCGTGACCCTGCGGCCGCCCGAGGCGATGCCCGCGTAGCCGGCGGCGAGCTCGAGCGGCGTGAGGTCGGGCGTGCCGAGGCTGATCGAGATGTGGCGCGGGATCGGCGACGAGATGCCGAAGCCGCGCATGATGTCGATGATGCGATCGAGGCCGACTCCGACCGCGAGCTGGACCGAGATCGTGTTGAGCGAGTAGGCGAGGGCGGTCATCAGCGTCACCTCGCCGAGGTACTTGTTGTCGTAGTTGGCGGGGGTCCACACGCCGGTCGCCGTGGTCACCGAGTAGGGGCCGTCGGTCATGCGGTCGACCGGGGTCTTGCCGGCCTCGAGCGCGGCGGCATAGATGAACGGCTTGATCGACGAGCCGATCTGGCGCTTGGCCTGGGTGGCGCGGTCGAACTGCGACGCGGTCCAGTCGTAGCCGCCGACCAGCGCGCGCACGCGCCCGGTCGAGGGCTCCATGACGATGAACGAGCCCTGAAGCGCGGGGCGCTGGGCGAGCGCCACGGTGTTGCCGTCGGGTTGCAGACGCACCGGCAGGAGGTCGCCGAGCGCGACCGCGGCGCCGGACTTGGCATTGCGGTAGGCGCGGACGTCGCGCGCGTCGGCGTCGATCAGCGGCAGCCGCCTGGGCCCGAGGTCGACCGTCACCGCCGAGCTCGTGCGCGGCAGCTCGACGATCATCGCGCCGTAGGTCTGATCGGGGAGCAGCTGGTCGGCGACCGCGCTGGTGTCCTCGGTCGCGCCGGTGATCGGGTGCGCCGGGCCGCCGCTCCATGCGCCGCGGACGCGCTGCCCGACGCTGCCGATCGGCCCGCGGAAGCCGAGCTTGCGATCGAGCGTCTCGAGCCCGCGGCGCAGGGCGCTCTCGGCCGCCGCCTGCATGCGGCTGTCGAGCGTGGAGTAGAACTTGAGGCCGCCGCGGAACAGGTCGCGGTTGCCGTACCGGCGGGTCGCGAGCTGGCGGACGTGCTCGACGAAGTACGGCGACGCGAGGTGGTTGAGGTCACTCTCGTCGACGAGCGCGATCGGCTCGCTCATCGCGGCGCTGTATTCGGCATCCGAGATGTAGTGGAAGTCGCGCATGTTGCCGAGCACGTAGCGCTGGCGATCGCGCGCGAACTGCATGTTGCGATGGGGCGCGTCGCGGGTCGGCGCCTTGACGATGCCGGCGAGCAGCGCGGACTCGGCGATCGTGAGGTCCTCGACCTCCTTGCCGAAGTAGGTCTCGGCGGCGGCGCCCACCCCGTACGCGCCGCGGCCGAAGTACACGGTGTTGAGGTAGATCGAGAGGATCTCGGCCTTGGTGAGCTCGCGCTCGAGGCGCACCGCGAGGATCAGCTCCTTGGCCTTGCGGCGGTACTTCCGCGACTTGCGCTCCTTGGTGTAGCCCTCGGGCGTCAGGCCGAGCGCGCCGACCTGCTCCTCGCCGACGAGCAGCGTCTGCTTGATGATCTGCTGGGTCAGCGTGGAGCCGCCCTGGCGAATGTTGCCGTCGGAGCGGAAGTTGGTCCACGCGGCGCGCGCGATGCCGAGCAGGTCGAAGCCGCGGTGCTCGTAGAACCGGTGGTCCTCGGCGGCGAGGAACGCCGACGGCACGTGCGGCGGCAGGCGATCGAGCGCCGTGATGCGGCGGTTCTCGATCGAGAAGGCGCCGATCTCCTCGCCATCGGACGACAGCACCACGCTCTTGCGGTTGGGCTGGTAGTCGAGGAGCTGAGAGAGGTCTGGAGGCAGCTCGTCGTTGACGCTCTGGATCGCGAAGTACAGCGTCGCCGCGCCGAGCGAGGCGCCATACACGAGCAGCAGGAACGCGAGCCGGAGCACCGACAGCGCGCGCAGGCGCTTGCGTCGCTTGCGCTTGCGAGGGATCGCCGGCTCGGCCACGTTATGATCAGTCTATGAGGTCCGGCCGATGGCTGCACGCGACGCTTGGGGCGCTCGCTGCCATCGCGGTCGCTGCCGCCGGTGCGGAGCTCGCGAGGGCGCAGGCGCGCGCCCAGCCCGCGCCGAAACCGTCACTGAGCACACCAGCGCGAAGGCCTGCGTCGCCGCCGACACCCGCCTCGAAGCTGCCCGTACGGCCCGCGGGGGTCCCGGCGGCATCACCGGCTGCGCGGCCCGCGGCACCGGTGGCATCGCCGCCTGCGCGCCCGACCGGGCCACCGGTGGCATCGCCTGCGCGCCCGGCCGGGGCACCGGTGGCATCGCCGCCCGGCGGGCTGGATGCGCCGCTACCGCCACCGGTGCGGCCGGGTGTGCGTCCGCCGCCGCCCGGGACGCCGCCCAGGCCGGCGGGGGCCTCGGCGGTGGAATCGACCGACGTGCCGGGGTGGCGACCGCCGCCGCCGCGGTTCGCCGTGGCACCGTTCGAGAACCGCGCCGGGCTCAAGGTCCTCGACTGGCTGATCGCAGGCGCGCCGTTCGAGATCAGCGAGAAGACCGAGGCGGTGCTCGGGCTCGAGCCGACCGGCGGGCCGCTGCACGTCGCCGGGGCCGCGGTCGAGCCCGAGCCGGCGCCGATCGCGGCGTTCGCGGCGGCGCGCGAGGCGGTGTACGTCGTCACCGGGTGGGTCGAGCGGCCCAGCTGGCAGCTGCGGATCGGGCTTGCGCTGTGGACGGTGAAGGAC
>DATIPJ010000608.1:0-6055 GCA_035472155.1 Kofleriaceae bacterium | reverse complement strand
AGCGGAACGCCGCGCGCGCGAACAGGCCGCCGCCGAACACGTAGTCGAGGGCGACGGCGCCCTCGAGCCCGAGCACCTTCGCCGTGCCGTACTGCTCGGGCTCCTGGATCTGCCCCGTGTTGGTGATCAGCATGAGCTTGGCGTCCGCTCCGACGATGAGCCTGGCGGTCACCGGCAAGCGCAGGCCGAGCCCGGGCTCGAACATCGTGTACTTCACGTTGGGCGTATCGAGGTCCGCGGCGATCCGGAACACCTGGCTCGAATACGTGAGCGAGCCCAGCAGCACGGGCGCCGTTGGCGCGCTGCCGAAAGCGTGGCGGAACACCAGCCCCGCGCCGAGGCGCGTCTCCTTGGTCTCGTAGGTCATGTCGGTCAGCTGGCTGTGCGAGCTGACCTTGAGCACGCGGTCGTACATCACCGTCAGGCCGAAGTCCTTGAGGATGCCGGCGCGGCGATGCCCGAGCGCCAGCGGGTACACCGTCGCATCGAGGATCGCCCCCGGCGCGCGCCCGCCCTTGTAGCTCGCGGGGCGCTGCTCGAGATCGGGCCGCACGTCGAACGACATCCGGCGCACCGTCATCGACGCGCCGGCGACCAGCTCGATCGCGCGCTGCCCGGGCGACTTCGCCGCGTCGCCGCCCAGCGCGCCCCCGGGCTCGATGCCGGCCTCGACGCGCGTGCCGTCGTCGTCGCTCGAGGCGACCCGGGTCGACGACGCGCGGTGCTCGCCCTCGCCGTCGCCCGCCTCGCCGGAGCCTGCATCATCGTCGGTCTTGGGCCGCAGCGCTGCGCGCTCCTCGTCGCCCGCGGCGTCGACCCGATCGCTGCCGCGCTCGTCCTCGGGCCGCTTCGAGAAGCGGCCGTCCTTGGCCTTCTTCGCGGGCAGCTTGTCCTCATCGTCCGCCTCGCTGCTCGCGACCTTGGCCGTCTTCTTGGCGTCGCCCTTGGCCTTCTTCGGCGGCAGCTTGTCCTCGTCGTCGGCGTCGCTGCTCGCGACCCGGGTCGCGCCCTTCTTGCCTTTCTTCGGCGCGTCCGCGTCGTCGTCGTCCCGGCTCGCGCCCTTCTTGCCCTTCCTGGGCAGGGCGTCCTCGTCCTCCTCGGCGCTCTCGGCCCTGCCCTTCGCGACCTTCTTCCCGCCGCGATCGTCCGCCTTCTTGCCCTTCTTCGCCGCGGGCGCGTCCGCGTCCTCGTCGTCCCGGGCGTGCCGCTTCGCCGACCGGTCGTCCTCCTCGTCGTCGGCCTCGGCTCGGCTCGCGACTCTCCTGGCCGCGCCCTTGCCTGCCTTGGCCCCGCGCTGGTCGGCCTTCTTGCCGCGCTTGCTGGCCGGCGCCGCGTCCTCGTCGTCGGCTTCCTCCTCGGCCCGGGCCACGCGCTTGCGGTCGTCATCGGCGCCCGCGGCCCCGTTCGGCTCGACCTCGTCGATCGCGCCGATCAGCTCTTCCTTGATGTCGCGCTGCGCCCGCGCATCGATCCGCGGCCCCTCGGACTTGGTTCCGATCCCGGCGCGGACGACCTCCCCGGTCTTGCCCTCGCGCAGCTTCAGGTGAATCAAGAACGAATCGCGGCGCTTCTCGATCTTGCCCTCGACGATCGCGTCCACCTTGAGCTTCTTGGCGACCCGTCGCACGTCCTTGTCGAGCATGGTCGCAGCGTCGAGCTGCTCCGCGGTGTTGTTCCACTGATTCGTCGACACCACCGTCTGCGTCTTCTTGAGCAGCTTCACCAGGTCGTCGTGGAACCTCTCGCCGCGCGGCCCTTCGAACTCGAGCACCACCACGCGCTTGCGCTCGGCGTGCGCCACGCCCACCACGCTCGATAACGCCAGCGCGACGATCAGCGCGCCCCACAATTTGGTTATCTTACTTATCGAATTTCTCGATCTCGAATTCGTCATGTCCGAGGACTCCGGTGTTGGATGCCGTACCGCCGGGGCTCCAGCCCTTCTGCGCACTGCCCGACACACCGCGAAACAGCAGCGCAAAGTCGGACGGGCTGGTCGAGTGCTTCACTGCCTCTTCGTAGGTGACGAGTCGTTCCTTGACGAGACTCGCGAGGCTCTGATCGAACGTCATCATCCCGTAGGGATGCAATCCCTCCTGGATCGCATTCTGGATCTCGCGCGTCCGGGTCGGCTCTTCGATCATCTCCCGGATGCGCTCGGTATTCACCATCAGCTCGAGCGCGGGCACCATCCCCTTGCCATCGGCGCGCGGCAGCAGCCGCTGCGAGATCACGCCGCGCAGCACGCTCGCCAGCGTCAGCCGTGCCTGCTGCTGCTGGTGTGTCGGAAACATCGAGATGATGCGGTTCACGGTCTCCGTCGCGTCCACCGTGTGCAGTGTCGAGAGCACCAGGTGCCCGGTCTCCGCCGCCGTCATCGCGATCTCCGCGGTCTCGAAGTCGCGCATCTCGCCGACCAGAATGACGTCCGGATCCTGGCGCAGCGCCGCGCGCAGCGCGCGAGAGAACGACATCGTGTCGAATCCGAGCTCACGCTGATTCAACACCGAACGCTTGTCGCGAAACGTGTATTCGATCGGGTCTTCGACCGTGACGATGTGATACGCCTGCTGCGTATTGATGTAGTCGATCATCGCGGCCAGCGTCGTCGACTTCCCCGACCCGGTCGCGCCGGTGACCAGCACGATGCCGCGCGCATTGTTCGTCAGGTCCAGTACCGCCTGCGGCAGATTCAATCGCTCAAACGACGGCACCTCGGGCGGAATCACGCGCAACACCATCCCCACCGAGCCGCGCTGCTGGAACAGGTTGACTCGATAACGCACCCCGTCGGGCGTTCCGTATGCCAGGTCAATATCCAAATGCTGCTCGAAGTCCGCGCGCTGCCGGTCGTTCATCATGTGCACCGCGAACTGCGCGATCGCTTCGCGGGTCAACGCTGGTACGTCCCGGACCGTGCGTAGGTCCCCCTTGATCCGAAAGATCGGTGGCAAGCCGGCCTTCAGATGGACATCGGATGCCCCGAGCTGCCGGGCGGCAGTCAGGACACGGTCGAGTGTCTGAGTCATCCCGAGCAGTTTACGGTATCACACGGCCGGTCCGGATCCCGTGACGTTATGAGGCGACGCCGGGCCAAGTACGTTACGCTTGTGACGGGATGCGTTGCGCGAGCTGCGGCACGGAGAACGCACCGGACTCCCGGTTCTGCGGCGGCTGTGGCGCGCGCCTCGGCGCATCCGGACCGCGCGTCGCGCCCACCCAAAAAATCTCCGACGATGCGCCCTACCCGCAGCCGTCCGGGCCGCGGCCTCCCGCCGGTGCACCGGTTGCGCATGCCTCTGCGCAACCGAGCGGCCCGCGCCCGATCCCCAGGACACCGTACGTTCCCAATGCACCGCAGGCGGTCGCCACGCGACCGGGAGTCGCATCACCGCAGCGGCCCTCAAGCGCACCGCCGGTGAGCGCACCGCCAAGCGCGCCATCGAACAACCCCATGCCCGTCTCACCGATGAACGCGGCAGGCGCAGCGCCCCCCACGCCATCGATGGGTGCGCAACCGAACATGGGTGGCGCACAGATGAGCGCCTCACCGGCGGGCGGTGCGCAGATGGGCAGCCCGCAGATGGGCGGCCCGCAGACGGGCGGCCCGCAGCCGGGTGGCCCGCAGATGGGTGGACCGCAGACGGGCGGCCCGCAGACGGGCGCCCCGCAGATGGGCCGCGCGCCGATGAGCCCGTCACCCATGAGTCCGTCGCCGATGAATCCGTCGAGGAGCCCGTCCCCGATGGGCGCCTCGCCGATGGGCGCGTCCCCGATGGGCGCATCCCCGATGGGCCCCTCGCCGATGAACCCGTCGAGCCCCTCGCCGATGAACCGGCCGAGCCCGTCGCCGATGAACCCGTCCCCCGTGGACCCGTCGCCGATGAACCCGTCGCCGATGAATGCGTCGCCGATGAATGCGTCGCCAATGAGCGCGTTGCCGATGGGCGCTGCGCCGATGGCCACTCCCGGTGCAGCGCCCACCTCCTATGCGCCTGCGTCGGCTTCACCTCACGCACCCAATGGCAACCCGCGGCGTGCATCGGCGCGCCCAGCGACACCGCACTTTAGCGAGCCCTCCACGTCGATGCCCACGGTCGCGCGCCGGCCCTGGACTCTGATCGTCGTCGTTCTGATCATCGATGTCGCGCTCGCCGTGAGTGGGGCACTCATGTTGAGCCAGGGCCTCGGCGACAGGCAGAGTGCAAAAAACACAGCGCCGCAGTCCGGCAGCCTCCCACCTCCCTCGCCCGCGGGCGCAACCGCAACCGGCGCTGTGCCTGCCGCCTCCGGATCATCGAGCACCCCCTCCAAATGACCAGCACCGAAGCCTCGAGCTCGTATCGACCGCTGTCCTCCGGCGCTCATCTCGTCGGCATCGAGGTGCTCGTCCTCGACGGCGACGAACGCGTGCACGCGGGCATCGAGCAGCTGCTCTCGGAGGCGCAGCTCCACGTCACCTGCGTCGCCGACCCCGAGCGCGCGCAGATCCTCGTCGACCGCCAGTTCTTCTCCGTGGCGCTCATCGACATCGACACCCCTGCGCCGCGCGCGGGCATCGACACCATCCGCGCCATCAAGCACAAGTCGCCGACCTCGATGGTCATCGCCATGACCCCGCGCCGCTCGTACGACGACGCGGTCGACGCCGTGCGCGCAGGCGCGATCGACCTCATCCTCAAGGCCCCCGATTCCGTCGCCTACCTCAAGGAGCGCGTCATCGACGCCGCCGGCCGCTCCGTCGGCAAGCGCGAGGTCGACTCCGTTCTCGACGACGTGCGCGGCGTCCATGAAGAATTCCTCCAGCGCTTCATGGAAGCCGAGCGGCGCGCCATCGACCTGGCCGACAAGGTCGCCGGCCGCGACCGCGCGCACCTCGACCAGCTGGGCGAGCTGCGCGTCCTCATCGTCGACGAGGTCGACGACCTGGTCACCGCCATGACCGACGCCGCGCCCGCCGCCTTCACCTTCGTCCACGCGACCTCGGGCGGCGAAGGTCTCGACCGCATCAGCTCGAGCCCCTTCCACTACGCGATGGTCGCCGAAGACATCACCGACCTCCCCGCGCGCACCATCGCGCGGACCATCCGCAACCAGCACCCCGACACGGTCGTCCTCACCTTCCTCGGCCCCACCGCGAACGGCCGTGTCGACCTGGTCGAAACCCACGGCTCGCGCCCGCTGCTCCACCCCTTCAGCGACCCCCAGCAGCTCCTCGACCGACTCGACGAGCTGGCCGAAGCCTGGCGCATCAAAGCTCGCGAGCGCCGCTACACCCAAGCCTTCCGAGAAAAGCACTACGACTTCCTGCGCCGCTACGTCGAGCTCAAGACCAAGATCGAGCGCGCGATCCACGACGGCCCGGGCTAGCACCGTCGGGCCGGCACATCATCCGCTACGCCGGTTTGCGAGCGCATCGATACCGCCATGCGGCTCACATCGATGCGGCCATACCGCACCTCGATACCGCTATCCCATGGCGCATCGATGCCGCTACCCTCCCCGGCGCATCGCTACTGCCAAGGACGCCGCGAAGCAACACCGCAACCCATGGCACATCGATGCCACGACCCTCCCCGGCGCATCGCTACTGCCAACCTCGCCGCGAATCGACACCGCAACCCTGGCACATCGATGCCACGACCCTCCCCAGCGCATCGCTACTGCCAACCTCGCCGCGAATCGACACCGCCACCGCGACACATCACGCGGAAGTGAAGCGAAACACCGCGGTCGACAGTGGTCTGGCAGTGCTGGCTGACGGCGGCACGATCTCGATTCGACCTCGGGAGATGCTCGGGGCCGGCCTGTGGACAGGGCATCGCCCGCGGAGCTCGATGCGCCCGCCCTGCCCACAGCCCAGCGGCTCGCACCGGGCTCCTTTTCGGATTCTTGGTCGAGGAGGAGAAGACGAGGAGAAGAAGAAGAAGCGAGGGAGAGATCGATAAGATGACCTTCTTGTGCTCCTTGGGGATCACCTGCTCGTAGGGCGGGAACTGCGCGTCGATGAGCTTGACGGCGATCGCGATGTCGTCCTGCACGAGGAACAGGTGCG
>DATIPJ010000607.1:0-7976 GCA_035472155.1 Kofleriaceae bacterium | reverse complement strand
GGCGCCAGCCGTTCCAGGTCACGACCGCCGTCACCCGCAAGCCCGAGACCCAGATCGAGCTCGACGGCAAGCTGCTCGCCGAGGACGATGCGACCCCGATCGCGTCGTCGGCCAGCGCGACCGCGACCGGCGAGCTGGTGGCGGTCGGCTGGGGCATCGTCGACGAGGCCGCCAAGCTCGACGACTACAAGGGCAAGTCGGTCAAGGGCAAGATCGCGCTCGTCCATCGCTTCGTGCCTCCCGGCGCCAAGCTCGATGCTGCGACCACCTCGCGGCTGGGCGACCTGCGCTACAAGGCGTTCATCGCGCGCGGCAAGGGCGCGGTCGGCCTGGTCGTCGTCGACGACGGCGACCCCAAGTCCGAGGAGGCGCCGCTGCCCAGGCTCGCCGCCGCCGAGAGCGAGTCGCAGATCCCGATCGTCGTGGTCACCCGCAAGGCCGCCGCCGCGCTCATGTCAATGACACGGGGGCCCAAGCACAGGGCCAAGCTCGCCGTCGCGCTCCAGCCAACCCGCACCGACACCAGCAACGTCGTCGGCATCATCCGCGCAGGCGCCCCGAACAAGCTGCCCGGCGCGGTCGTCGTCGGAGCGCACCTCGATCACCTCGGCATGGGCGGCGGCTCGAGCGCGCTCGACCCCAACGTCCACGCCGTCCACAACGGCGCCGACGACAACGCCTCCGGCGTCGCCGGCCTGCTCGAGGTCGCGCGCCTGGTCGCCGCCCGGAAGAGCCAGCTCGCGCGCGATGTCTACGTCGTCGCCTTCTCCGGCGAGGAGATGGGCGATCTCGGCAGCGACTACTACGTCAAGCACCCGGCCGCGTCGCCGATCACCGCCATGGTCAACATGGACATGATCGGCCGCATGAAGATGAACCGCCTCTACATCAACGGCGGCGATTCAGCCAAGGAGTGGCGTGACATCGTCGCACCCGCGTGCGCCGCCCAGCGCATCGAGTGCACGATCGGCGGCTCGGGCTACGGCCCCTCCGATCACATGCCGTTCTACATCGCCGGCTCGCCGGTCCTGTTCTTCTTCACCGGCAGCCACAGCGACTATCACACCGCCACCGACGACGCCGAAAAGATCAATGCGATCGGCGGCGCGCGCATCGCCGCCATCGCCGCCGACGCCACCGTCGGGGCCGCGACCATTCCCGCGCTCACCTACGTCAAGGCACCGCCCGAGCCGATGGGCGGCGACATGCCTCGCCGCGGCGCCTCGCTCGGCACCGTGCCGTCCTACGACGAGGATCCCTCGCGCCCCAAGGGCCTGGTCCTCTCCGACGTCGTGCCCGACGGCCCGGCTGCGCGCGCGGGCCTCAAGGCCGGCGACCGCATCACGCAGATCGATACCCACGAGGTCGCCAACGCCTCCGACCTGATGTTCGTGCTCACCATGGGCAAGCCCGGCCAGGACGCCAAGATCACCTACGTGCGCGACGGCAAGACCTATACGGTCACCGCGACGTTCGGCAAGCCGCGCAGCCGCAAGTAGCGCGTGAAGCGTCTCGTCCTGTCCTGGATCGCGTGGACCGCGCTGTCGTCGGTGCCGGCGAGCGCCGAGCGCTGGCCGATCCGCACCTACACGACCGCCGACGGGCTCGTCAATGACCGCGTCGATCGCGGCACGCGCGATGCGCTCGGCTACCTGTGGTTCTCGACGATCGATGGCGTGAGCCGGTTCGACGGCCGCCGCTTCGAGAGCTTCGGTGTGCGCGATGGGCTGCCGAGCTCGGCGACCCACGACATCCTCGCGACGCGCGACGGCGTGCTCTGGGTGGCGACCGCCGGCGGTGTCGCCTGGCTGGATCCCCGCACGCGCGGCACGCGGTTGGTGTTTCACGCCGTGCCCACCGAGGGCGAAGCCATCGCGCTGTCCGAGGATGCCGACGGACGGCTGTGGGTCGCCACGGAGCACGGCCTGGTCGAGGTCGTGGATCGCGCGGCGGTCGTGCGCCCGCTGCCCGCCGAGGCGCCACGGCCGTCGATCGTCGCGATCGCATCGGACGCGGTCGATCGCTCGCTGTGGCTCGGCACCTGGCACGGCGTGGTTCACCGCCGCGCCGACGGCTCGATCGCGGCGTATCCGTTCGCCGGGGACGGCGTGTACGACGATCGCGTGTTCGCGCTGCAGGTCGACCGCGCGCGCAGGCTGTGGCTCAGCCACGTCGATCAGAAGGTGCTCGCGATCCCGCTCGGCGAGCGCTTCCCGGTCGCGCCCGGGGTCGCGCTGTGGCCCTCCGACGGCCCGGGCTGGCTGCACCACGTGCCGCGCGGCTGGGGCCGGCGCGCGATCCTCGAGGACTCGCGAGGGACGATCTGGATCGGCACGACGAACGAGCTCGTGCGCTACGACGATCGCGGCTTCCGCACGCTGACCGCGGCCGAGGGAATCGCCGAGCAGTCGCCTACGCCGCTGGTCGAGGACGCCGTGGGCAACCTCTGGATCGGCACCGATGCGCGCGGCGTGCAGCGGATCGCGAGCCGCGGCCTGGTGTCGTACGACCGCAACGACGGCCTCGACGGCGTGACCGTGATGGGGCTCGCCGAGGCGCGCGGCCAGCTCTACGTCCTCACCGATTGCGTGGCGCACCAGCTGCACGGCTTCGACGGCCGCCGGTTCACCGCGGTGCGGCCGCGGCTGCCCGATGACGTCGTCGCGCTGGCGTGGATCCACGGCCAGACGATCGCCGTCGATCGCGACGATCGGTGGTGGTATCCGACGGGGCAGGGCGTGGCGCACTATCCGCGCGTGGCGCGGCTCGATGAGCTGGCAGCGACGCCGCCCGACTTCTTCGGGGTGCGCGACGGCCTGCCCGGTCGCGATATCGCCCGCGTGTACGAGGACCACCGCGGCGACGTCTGGATCGCGACGATGAGCCGCGTCGGCCTGGCGCGCTGGGACCGCGCAGCCGACCGGATCGCGCCGCTCGCCGGGCGCTGGCCGACCGCCGTCGCGACCGCGTTCGCCGAGGACGCGAGCGGCGCGCTGTGGATCGGCTTCGAGGACGGCCAGCTGGTCCGCGTGCGAGACGGCGTCCCCGAGGCGTTCGGGACCGACGCGGGCGTCCCGCCTGGCGCCGTGACCGCGCTGCTCTCCGACCGCCGCGGCCGACTGTGGCTGGGCTCGGATGGCTCGGGCGTGGCGCGGATCGTCGACCCGCGCGCGGCTCGCCCCGCGTTCGCGCACTACACGACCGAGCACGGCCTGGCGTCCGAACGGGTGGCCACGCTGATCGACGATCTGCAAGGTCGGATCTACATCGGGACCAGCCACGGGATCGATCGGCTCGACCCGGCGACCGGCGACATCGGGCACTTCGACACCGCCGATGGCCTCCCCAACAACTACGTGACCACGTCGCTGCGGACCTCCGACGGCGCGCTGTGGTTCGGCACCAAGGCGGGCCCGGGCCGCCTGCTCGACGACACCCGCCCGATCGCGCCGTCGCTGCCGACCTACATCACCGGGCTCCGGGTCACCGGGGCGCCGCGCGCGATCGCGATCGGCGGCGATCGCAACATCGCCGAGCTCGAGCTCGCCTCCGACGAGAATCAGCTCGACATCGCGTTCACCAGCCCCGCGTTCGCGGTCGGCGAGTCGCTGCGCTTCCAGTACCGGCTCGACGATGATGCGCCGTGGAGCGCCCCGGTCTCCGAGCGCGAGGTCCACTTCCCCCGGCTGGCGCCCGGCCGCTATCGCTTCTCGGTGCGCGCCGTGCTCGGCGCCCGCGCGATCTCGCCCGCGGCGCACGTGGCGTTCGCGATCCTGCCACCGCTGTGGCAGCGCGGGTGGTTCCTCGCGCTCGCGGCGATCGCGCTCGGCGGCGTGGCGTACCGGCTGTACCGCGTCCGGGTCGCTCACCTGCTCGCGATCGAGCGCGTGCGGACGCGGATCGCGACCGATCTGCACGATGACCTCGGCTCGAGCCTGTCGCGGATCGCGATCCTCAGCGAGGTGGCGACCCGGCGCGCCGCGGCGAGCGAGGGCGTTGCGGCGCAGATCGGCGATATCGGCCGGTCGGCGCGGGAGCTGGTCGACGTGGCGAGCGACATCGTGTGGTCGACCGATCCGCGGCGCGACGATCTGAAGAGCCTGCTCGTGCGGTTGCGCGGCTTCGCGTCCGACGTGCTCGAGGGCCGTGGCATCGCATGGTCGATGGAGGCGCCTGCCGACCCCGAGCGGATCAAGCTCGGCCCCGAGCGCCGGCGCCAGCTGTTCCTGATCCTCAAGGAGGCGATCCACAACGCCGCGCGCCACGCCGGGGCCCGGCGCGTCGACATCGCGATCGCGCGCGCCGACGGGGCGCTCGCCGCCACGGTGTGCGACGACGGCTGCGGCTTCGATGCCGGCACGCCGGGCGAGGGCAACGGCCTCGCGAGCATGCGCGCGCGCGCCGAAAAGGCCGGCGGAGCGCTGCGCGTCGAGTCCGGCGCGACGGGGACCCGCGTGATCGTGCGGCTGCCGCTGGTGGCATGAACATGCGCTCCCCGCCCGCCCGCGGGCGTGCTACCCCCGGTGGGTGATCGAGGTCGCGCTCGTCGAGGATGATCGCGTGCTTCGCGACGGCCTCGCGCAGCTGATCGATGGCGAGCCCGGGATGCGCTGCCGGCGGTGCTACGGCTCGGTCGAGCTCGCGCTGGCCGAGCGCGCGGCCGGCGCCCCCGACGTCATCCTGCTCGATATCCACCTCCCTGGGATGCTCGGCTCGGTCGGCGTCGCGCGGCTGTGCGAGCGCCATCCGGCCGCCGCGATCCTGATGCTCACGATCTACGACGAGCAGGACAAGGTCTTCGAATCGATCTGCAACGGGGCGTGCGGATATCTGCTCAAGAAGACCCCCCCGGCGCGCCTGATCGACGCGATCCGCGAGGCGCATGGCGGCGGCGCGCCGATGTCGCCCGAGATCGCGCGCAAGGTGGTCACGCTGTTCCGCCAGGTGCGCCCCGCGTCGCGCGCGACGCACGCGCTGACGCCGCAGGAGGTGCGCCTGCTCGGCCTGCTCGCCGACGGACACAGCTACCTGAACGCCGCCGGCCAGCTCGACATCACGATCAACACCGTTCGCAACCACGTGCGCAGCATCTACGACAAGCTGCACGTGCACACGAAGTCCGAAGCGGTCGCCAAGGCGCTCAAGGCCGGCATCCTGCGCTGATCGGTACCGGCGCATGTTCATGCTCTGCCGCGCGTGCGGCGGAGCTGACAGCGTGGGCGCAACCATGACTGGGAGAGTGTTGATGCGAAGCCTTGCGCTGCTGGGCCTGGTGGCCGCCTGCCAGACCGACCTCGAACCTCGATCCGGCGACGATACGCCCGACACCGCGTCGATCGCCGCGCCACTGGTCGTCGCCACCGCGCCGTACCGCAACAACTCGCCGTGGTCGATCGTCCCCGACCTCGGTGTTCGCGGCAGCGCGCCGAGTGCCGACCCGCTCGCCACCGATGCGTGGTCGATCCACGAAGCCACGTTCTCGAACGGCCGCGACAGCAACGCGCCCGGCGCGGCGACCGCGGCGATCTGGTACCCGCTCGCCGGCGGCGTCGACTGGGCGCAGTTCGAGAGCGCGCCGGCGTTCGCGGGCGATCTCGGCGCGGCCGTCGGCGCCGCGAGCAGCAGCCTCGGCCACCTGACCGATCTGAGCTGGCTCGCGAGCGTGCTGAACAGCTTCCCGCTGCCGATCCACGCCGTCGTGACGTCGACGCCCGACGGCTTCCACGGCTGGGCGCCGGTGCAGGCGCGCTGGCTGCGCAGCCAGTACGCGGTCACCAGCTCGGCCAACACGATGACGCAGCAGGTGTACGCCGATCCAGCGCTCGGCGGCGAGATCCGCGAGCGCGGGGCGCGCCTGTATTGCGCCGCGCGGCGCGCGCAGTTCGAGCAGGAGGCGCGACCCTCGTCGATCACGATGGGCCGCCAGGTCGCGCTCGCGCTGTCGATCCTGGGCCAGGAGATCGACCTCGGCGTCATCGAGCCGACGTTCACGCTCGACGGCCCGCAGCGCTTCACGGCGGGCGGCGCGGCCGACGGTGCGCAGGCGTTCGCGATCCCGATGCTCCTGGGTACCGCGCTGACGCCGATCGACGGCATCGGCCTGCCGGGCTTCGGCGAGCTGCGCACCCCGCTGGTGCTCGTCGCCGGCGACACCGAGGTCGCGAGCGCGGTCGCGCCGGTGTCCATGCACACCGGCGACCGCCCGTTCTGCAATCCGTTCGGCGGCTGCGGCACGACCCCGACGTTCTCGACGGTCTCCCCGAGGGACTACCTCACGGTCACCCACGCCGGCGCCGCCGTCAGCCGCTCGGCACAGCTGACCGTCACCGTGCCCGACACGCCGATCTTCACGCTCGGTGTGCTCACGCTGTTCCTCAACGGCTCGGGCACGCTCACGATCGGTAGCGGCGGCGCCGCGACGCCGATCGACGATCGCCTGCTCGCCGGCGTGCCGAGCGGCTGGCCCGCGGCGTCGCGCTCGGGTGGGCTGTCGGTCTCTCCGTGGTCGCCGCTGTATCGCTACGACGACGAGCCGTGGTCGCCGGTGTTCGATGTCGACGCGGTGCTCGGCGGCACGCCCGCGTTCGCGCTGCCGGTGGCGGGCGGCGGGGCCATGCTCGGCACCTCCGATCCGATGCTCCTGCGCGCGCTCGCCGACGACGATCACCATCTCGCCACCGACACCTCGGTCGAGCTCCACGTCGGGGGCGGCGCCACCATCGGCTTCAGCCTGGGCGTCGCCGCGTTCACGCTCACGGGCGGCGGCGATGTCCACGTCGGGTTCGGCCAGGAGACCCATGTCCGCGATGGCGTGCTCGATCTCATGGGCAACGGCGATGGCTATCCGATGACCGCGCTCACCGTTGCGCCCTCGACCCACACCAGCGTCGGCGCGACGTTCAACGTCACGCTGCGCATCCAGGTTCCGATCCCGTTCGATCCGATCGACGAGCCCATCACGATCGTCCGCACCTCGACCGGCACGGGGTGGGGCTCGTCGCCCTGGCCGCAGGCCAACCGCGCGCTGATCGCCACCGGGTCGCAGTACGGCGATCCGACGTACCAGCCGTGGGCGGTCTCGCACCTGCCGTCGTCGACCACGCCGGCGACCTCGCCGGACTATCCGATCTTCGACTCGTTCTCGCAGGACGTCCGCGAGTGCCTCGCCGACACCCGCTCGTACGCACCGGTCCCGACGGGCTGCCAGCCCACCGCCCATGGCTCGACGCCGCACGGCAACCTCTGCGTGTTCACCGGCTCGCGGCCGATCGATGGCTGGATCGGCAACGGCGCCGCCGCGGCCTGGGCCGGCGCGTGCTCCGACATACCGTCGCACGTCGACGCGATCCTGCCGGGCGCCACCGCGCCCCAGAAGCGGTGCTACCGCGATGTGCTGTCGGCGCTGTGCCTGCCGGCGTCGCGCGAACAGGACTGGCACGGCCAGCACGGCATCGCGCGCATCATCGACATGGTCAATCCGAACATCGCCATCGACGCGCTGTCCGGTGAATGCGCCAGCGCGTTCGCCCCGACCGGCGCGGCCGCCACCTTCAACCGGATCTTCGAGTTCGGCGTCTGCGACGACGGCGCACGGATGCTCGAGCCGACCGACGTCATCACCGCCACGCCCACCCCGCCGGGCACCCCGGCGCCCGTCACCCCCGGCACGTGCCACTGAGGATGCCCATGCGACACACCATGGTTCTCATCGCGATCGCGATCGCCATCGCCGCGTGCGTCGATCCACCGAGCCCGCCATCGAGCCCGGTCGATCCATCGTCGACGACCGACCAGCCGATCATCGGGGGAAGCGCGTTCACCGGACCCACGCGCGTCGTCATGATCAACATTCCGCCCAAGGGTCTGTGTACCGGCATCCTGCTCAACGAGGACACGGTGCTGACCGCCTTCCACTGCGTCGAGAAGGGCGTTCCCGCAGGCACCACCGTCTCGCATCCGCTCGGCGCGGCCACCGA
>DATIPJ010000606.1:0-1735 GCA_035472155.1 Kofleriaceae bacterium | reverse complement strand
CGGGTGGCGCGGGTGGCGTGGGTGGCGTGGGTGGCGCGGGTGGCGTGGGTGGCGTGGCCGTCGGTGGAGCCGGCCCCTCGGCCACCGGCGCGCGCGGCATCTCGGCCGCCGCCGGCGTGCGCGGCACTCCGGCGTACCTGGCGCCGGAGGCGCTCGTCGGCGACAGCGATCCGCGGAGCGACCTCTACGGCCTCGGAGCCACCGCCGTGCGCCTCGCGACCGGCCACCCGCTGTTCGAGGCCGCCACCCTGGGCGACCTGCTGCAGCGCGTGCTCGCCGGCGGTCCGCCGCCCGAGCTGCCCGCGCTGCCCCGCCCCCTCGCCGATCTCATCGGGCGCATGGTCGCACGCGACCCCGATGCGCGCCCGCGCTCCGCGCTCGCGGTGCTCGACGAGCTCGATCAGCTCGCGGCCGCGATCGCCCCCGACTCGCCGCGCCGCGCGCGCCCGCGGGTCGGACCTGCGCCCGCCCCCATCGCCTGGCCCGGCGCGGCCACCGTCATCGATGCCATCGCGCGCAGCCTCGCCGGCAGCGCCGCCGCGGTCCTCGTCATCGGCACCCGCGCCTCCGGCGCACGCGAGCTCGTCGACGGCGCGATCCGCCGCCATCAGCTCGCAAATGTCGCTCGCAGTACCCTCGGCGGCGCGCTCGACGCAAGTCGACCCGCGGGCGCGCTCGACGCAAATCGACCCGCGGGCGCGCTCGATACCAGTGCGATCTCGCCTCCGATCGCAGGCTCGCTCGACGATGTGGGCGCGGCATTCGCGGTCATTGCGTCCGCGGCGTCCGGTGCAGCGTCCAGTGCGCGCGCGTGGCTCGAGCACGTTGCGCGCGCAGCGCGGCGGTACAGCGCACCGGTGGTCATCGAGCTCGGCGATGATCCCCGGGCCGCCGCGTTGATCGGGGCGCTTGTCCGCGCAGGTGGCGGCAATCCGGTGGTTGCCATCGTCGATCGCGACCCGGAGGAAGCCGACGAGCCGCGCGTCCGGCCGGGCGTCGCGGTGCACGTGGCGCCCACCCTCGACAGCAGCGGTGTCGCGGCGCTCGCAGCGGCGATGATCGGGACCGCGCCGCCGCGCGCGTGGGCCCATGCGCTGTGGGTCGCAAGCTCGGGTCTCGCGCTGGCAGTGATCGAGCTGCTGCGGTCGATCGCGAACGAGCCGAACCCGTTCGCCGTCGACTGGACCGCGCGCACGACCGCCGGGATCGCCGAGCTGCGCGCCCGTCAGCTGCGCGCGGCGCCCGCGGGTGCTCGGAGGGTCGCCGCGGCGACCGCCGCATGGGGTGGGCGTGTGCGCATCGACCGCGCGCTGGCGACCGTGCGCGCCGAGAGCAAGCAGCCGGCCGCGCTCGCCGATATCGCCGAGCTCGAGCGGCTCGGTCTCGCTCAACGGCGCGGCGACGAAATCACGATCGATCGCGCGACGGCCGATGCCGCGGCGATCGTGCTCGGAGGCGAGGCGATCGCCCGGCTCGCAACGGCCGGCCTGGCCTGGAGCGCAGGCTCCTCGAGCGCGGGCTCCTCGAGCGCAGGCTCCTCGAGCGCGGGCTCCTCGAGCACAGGCTCCTCGAGCGCGGGCTCGGCGGGCGCGGGTTCCGCGAACGCGGTTGGGTCGCCGAAAATCGCGGCTGGCGAGCGCGACGGTCTCGTGGACCTGCTGCGGTTGGCGCCGCTGCTCGAGCGCGCCGTGCTCGACGGCGAGCGGGCGCAACTGGCGTGCGATGCGGCCGAGGA
>DATIPJ010000605.1:0-10458 GCA_035472155.1 Kofleriaceae bacterium | reverse complement strand
TGATTTCAACGGCGATGGCGTCATGGACATCGGCGCGATCGCGGCGGGCGTCGACGGTCACAGCGTCGACCTCCTCGTCGCGCTCGCGAACGCAAGCGGCGGCTTTGCTCCGATGGCGAACTGGCGGCACGCAGACGGCTTTGGCTGGGACGGCATGATGCCGATCGCGGGCGACTTCAACGGCGACGGCCGCTGGGATATCGGCGCGATTGGCGCCGGCGTCGACGGCCATAGCGTCGACCTGCTCGTCGCGACGTCGACCGGCTCGGGGTTCAATGCGATCGGCAACTGGCGACACGCAGACGGCTTTGGCTGGAACCGCATGAAGCCGATCGCGGGCGACTTCAACGGCGATGGCCACTGGGACATCGGTGCGATCGGCGCGGGCGTCGACGGCCACAGCATCGACCTGCTCGTCGCGACGTCGACCGGCTCGGGCTTCACTGCGATCGGCAACTGGCGACACGCAGACGGCTTTGGCTGGAACGGCCTGGCGCCGGCGAGCCTCTAAGAAGCGTTGGCGCCGAATCGCGCCACGCGTCGACGGGTATCACCCGCTGCGCCACCCGCCGCTCGTGCTAGTCCACGCGGACGACGACCTTGCCGAAGTGGGCGCCGCTCGCGAGGTGGGCGTAGGCCTCTTTGACCTCGGAGAAGCCGAACACGCGGTCGATGACCGGCTCGATGCGCGAGGCCTCGAGGGCGCGGACCAGGCCCTCGAACATGGCGACCGAGCCGACGTAGATGCCGGCGATGCGGAGGGCCTTGTGGAAGATGCCGTAGGTGTTGATCTCCCCGCGCACGCCGGTGAGGACGCCCAGGATGCTCATGGTGCCGCCGTAGCGCAGGGCCGCGACGGATTGATCGAAGGTGCCCGGGCCGCCGACCTCGATCACGATGTCGGCGCCGCGGCCGCCGGTCCAGGTGCGGGCGGAGTCGCCCCAGGTGGGCTCGGCCTTGTAGTCGATGACGTGGTCGGCGCCCAGGGCAAGCGCGCGCTCGCGCTTGGCCGCGCTCGACGAGGTGACGATGACGCGCGCGCCCGCGGCCTTGGCGAGCTGGAGGCCGAAGATCGAGACGCCGCCCGTGCCCTGCACGAGGACGGTGTCGCCGGCGCGCAGCCGCGCGGCCTCGAAGAGGGCGTGGTAGGCGGTGACTCCGGCGCACGGCAGGGTCGCGGCGGCCTCGAAGGAGAGGCGCGCGGGCATGCGTACCCAGGACGTCTCGGGGAGGACGACCTGCTCGGCGAGCATGCCGTCCTGCGAGCCGCCCAGGGCGCGCGAGTGGTGATACTCCGATAGCTCGCCCGACTGCCACAGCGGGAAGAAGGCGGCGGCGACGCGGTCGCCGACGACGTGGCGGGTGACCGCCGAGCCGACCTCGATGACCTCGCCCGCACCGTCGGAGGCCGGGATGACGGGCGCCTTGCGCTTGCGCGCGCCCTTGACAACGCCGAGGTCGCGGAAGTTGAGCGACACGGCGCGCACGCGGACGCGGACGTCGTGCGGCCCGAGCGGCGCGGCCGGGCGATCGACCGCGGTGAGCGCATCGAAGCCTTCGCGCGGCTGGATCTCGTAGGCGCGCATCAGCTGGCCTTCTCCACGACCGAGACGTACATCGAGCGCGTCGGCTGCGCGAACACGCGCTGAACCATGGGCTCGAAGAACGACAGCGGGCGCACCGCGCGCTTGGGATCGAACGCCGGGCCGTCGTACCTGGCGCAGAACTCCTCGGTGCGCGCGAAGTGGGCGTGCCCGCGGAACTGCTCGCGCATGTTGCGGTCCATGCCGACGTGGTGAAAGAAGTAGTAGCCCTGGAAGATGCCGTGCTTCTCGACCATCCAGTGGTTCTCCTCGGAGACGAACGGCCGCAGGATCGCCGCGGCGATCTCGGGGTGGTTGTACGAGCCCAGCGTGTCGCCGATGTCGTGGAGCAGCGCGCACACGACGTATTCCTCGTCGCGGCCGTCGTCGTGGGCGAGCGTCGCGGTCTGTAGCGAGTGGGTCAGCCGGTCGACCGGAAAGCCGCCGTAGTCGCCGTCGAGCAGCGCCAGATGCTGGAGGACCCGGTTGGAAAGGCCCTGGCCGAACCGGACGAACTCGGCGCCGATGATCCGCCAGTCGGCCTGGGTGCTGGCCTCCATGGTCGAGAACTCCGCGCGCGGATGATCTGCTTCTTTACTCATCATTACCTCGCCGTGCGTATGTAGCAACAAACGGCGCCTGCAGGCGGGTTTTCGGCCGGCCAGCGACGCGGGCGCCCATCCAGCCCGCCCACGGCGCGTTCGCCGATCGGTTTCCCCGGGCGGCGGCAAACCGCGTAGTCGACAAGGCATGCGCCTCGCGTTCATCGCCATCTCCTTTGCCCTGTGGACCTTCGTCGCACCGGCTCACGCCGACCCGCCGTCGCTCCGGGTCGATGACTTCGAGGATCTCGACCTCGAGGCCGCGACCGGGCTGTCGTGGACCGCGGTCGGCGACTGGCTCATGGGCGGCGAGAGCAGCGGCGCGGTCGCGGTGGCGCGCCCCTCGCCGGGGAACGCGTCGCGCGGGGCGCTGCGCATCGACGGCCACCTGCGCGGTGTGTATTCATTCGCCGGCGCCTGGGTCGCGCTGCGCGCCGACGGCACGCCCGCTGACCTCACCGGCTACGCTGCGCTCCGGTTCCGCGTGCGCGGCACGCCCGGGAACTACGAGGCCGGCGTGCGCCGCACCGAAGGCAGGGAATCGGTGAACTTCATGGCGCCGTTCACCGTCGCCGCCGCGTGGGGGGCGGTCGAGCTGCCGTTCGGTGACCTCAAGGCGACGATGGGGTCCTCGATGGCGTTCGCGACGACCGGCATCGGCTGGCTCGGCATCACCAGCAGCGCCGGAGCGCCGCGCGACTTCGCGATCGAGATCGACGACGTCGAGCTGGTGCCTGCCCAGGCCGCGCGCGCCGGCGGCGTGCACAAGGTCAAGCTCGGCGACCCGCGCACGCTCGACCGGCTGGCGTTCTCGACGATCGCGCGCGACGACCGCGGCGATGGCACGAGCCCGCGGCTGCCCGATGCGCGCGAGCTGCAGCTGGCGGTCGATCCCGCCGACGACCGCGTGTGGTTTCGCTTCGTCCTGCAGTCGCCGCCGCCCACCGACGCGTTCGGGCTCAACATCGCGCTCGACATCGACGGCGACCCCGACAACGGCGGCGCGTGGTGGGGCCAGAACACGGCATTCCACTTCGACCGGCTCGTGACGGCGTACCTCAGCCGCGGCGCCGGCTACTGGCAGGGCTTCGTCGGCGTGGCCGACCCCGCGCAGGCCGCGGCGTTCGCGATGGATGGCTGCTCGAGCGACGTGCGCGTCGTCATCGATCCCGCGCGCCGCACGCTCGCCGCGGGTGTGCCGCGCGCCGCCCTCGGGCTACCCGCCGGCGGCCACGTGCGCCTGATCGGCACCGTGGGCTCGAGCTTCACGTTCAGCGACGACGTCCCCGCCGAGGGCGCCCTCGAGGTCGACGTTCCCGAACCAGCCGGCGGGCATTCGGTGTCACACTGACCCCGCGCGCGCATGGCGATCGATCCAGGCAATGCACCCTCGCGGCGCGAATCAGAACGCGCTGCACCCGGTGCACCCGGCCTGTACCTCGCCGTGGCGGGGCTGCTCACGCTCGCGTACTTCGGCGCCGTGCTGCTCGCGACCGGTGCGCCCGGGCCGGCGCTGCGCGCCACGGTGATCGCCGTCGTGCCGGGCGTCGGTTTGGCGTTCGTCGTGCTGCGGATCGGCCGGCGCGCGCGCTGGTTCGAGGGCCGCGGTGCGCGGCTCGCCGCCGTGCATGCGCCGCTGTGCGCGGGCTACAGCGCGGCGTGGGCCCTCACGACGGTCGCGCTGGTCGCCGTGGAGCGCTGGCTGTTCGTCGCGGGCTCGCCGTTCCAGATCCGGCTCGAGGTGCTCGGCTTCACCTTGTTCACCGGCGTGCTGCTCTACGGCGGCATCGCCGGCGCCGCGTTCGGCCTCGAGTCATCCGCGCGGCTGCGCGACGAGCGCGCCCGGGCCGCGCGCGCCGAGACGCTGCGCGTGCGCGCCGAGCTGGCCGCGCTCCGGGCGCAGCTCAACCCGCACTTTCTGTTCAACACGCTGCACACCGTGCTGGGACTTGTGCGCCGCGATCCTGCCCTCGCCGAGGAGGCGCTCCAGGACCTCGGCGATGTGCTGCGCTATGCGCTCGATGTTCAGCGCGGCGACGACCGCGTGACGCTGCGCGACGAGCTCGCGTTCGTGGACCGCTACCTCGCGATCGAGCGCGTGCGGCTGGGCGACCGGCTGCGCGTGGAGCGCGAGGTCGAGGGCGCCGCGCTCGACAGCCGCCTGCCGGCGTTCACCGTGCAGCCTGTCGTCGAGAATGCGATCCGTTACGCCGTGGCGTGCCGCGCCCAGGGCGGCCGCGTGCGCATCGAGGCGCGCATCGACGCACGCGACGCGCGAACCGGATCGCCCACCGAACCGGGCGCCGAACCGCGCGATCGAGCGCACAGCGATTCCGACGCGCGAACCCTCCGCATGACGATCAGCGACGACGGCGCGGGCGCACCCCCGACGCCGAGCGGCGCCGGCCTCGGCCTCGCGCTCGTGCGCCAGCGGCTCGAGGCCGCGTTCGGCACGAGCGCCGAGCTCCTCGCCGAGAAGACCGATACCGGCTTCGTCGTGACGCTGCGCGTGCCGCAGCCCGCCGGAGATGCCGCATGATCGCCCGGATCCGCGCGCTGGTCGCCGAGGACGAGGCAGTCTCGCGCGACACGCTGTGCCAGCTGCTCGCCGAGGTCGACTGGATCGAGTGCGTCGGGGTCGCCGGCGACGGGCGCGACGCGGTTCGCCAGATCGACGCGCTCGAGCCCGATCTGGTGTTTCTCGACGTGCAGCTACCGGAGCTCAACGGCCTGGGCGTGCTGCAGGAGATCCACCACCAGCCCGCCGTGGTGTTCACCACCGCGCACGATCGCTACGCGGTCGCCGCGTTCGAGGTCCAGGCGATCGACTATCTGCTCAAGCCATTCGGTCGCCGCCGCCTGCTCCAGGCGCTCGAGCGCGTGCGCGGGCGTCTCGCCAGCGGCCGGCCGCGCACGCCCGCCGCGGTGCCTCCCGGCGAGCCCGGCCCGCTCTTGCGCCTCGCGCGCACCGTGCGCGGCGAGCTGATCCCACTGCGGCTCGACGCCGCCACCCGCTTCGAGGCCGCCGGCGATTACGTCGAGGCGCACGTGCGCGGCGAGCGGCTGCTCCTGCGGATGTCGCTCGGCGAGCTCGAGCAAGCGCTCGAAGGCCATCGGTTCTGGCGCGTCCATCGCTCGCACCTGGTCGCCGCCGATGCTGTCAAGTCGGTCCGCGAGCACGATGACGAGCGCCGCCTGGTCGTCGTGCTGTCCGACGGCACCGAGATCATCGCGAGCCGTGCGGCCTCGCGCCGCCTGCGGGAGCTGATCGCCTAGTTCTCTCTTCGTGGACCCGTAAGACGGCGCACAAGCCCGCGGTGATCCGGCGAGTCGCGCCGCGAGCGGCCGGGCGGCGAACGAATCGGCCGCGGCGTTCCGACTATAGTGCGGCGCGTGGGACGCCTGCCCGCTGACCGTCGAGGGACGCGAGAGGAATCGTCGAGCTGCCCGCGCGCGACGCTCACGTTCGTGGGCAGGGACGCCGAGATCGCGCGCATCCTCGAGCTGCTCGACGAGGAGATCCTGTTCCTGTTCTACGGCGTGGCCGGCATCGGCAAGACCGAGCTGGCGTATCGCGCGATCGAGCTCGCTCGCGAGCGACCGGGCTGGCGAGAAGTGGCGCCGACCTTGATCCAGCTCCAGCCGGGCATGACCGAGCAGCACCTGGTCGCGCTTTTGAGGCAGCGCACGGGCGTGAGCGGCAACGGCACCGGCCCGCTCGGTGGCCATGCGCGCTCGCTCGCCGAGGAGCTCGAGCCGGTCGTCGACGCGCTCAACGCGCGCGCCCGGCTGCTGTTCCTCGACGACCTTCATGCGCTCGACGTCACCGCCGTGGCGCGCGTGCTCGGCTACCTCGCGCGCCGCGTGCGCAAGAGCCGCGTGCTGGCCGCCTCGCGGCTCGAGCTGCCGGTCGCCGCGCCCGGGGTCACGCCGGTGGTCACTCGTCTGGCACCGCTCGACGACGCCGCCGCGCGCCGCATGCTCGCCCACGTCGGCCGCCGACTCGGCCTCGCGATCACCGACGTCGATGGCATCGTCCGCCGGGCGGCCGGCAGCCCGTTCTTCCTGCTGCGCGAGGCTGCGTCGTCGCTCGCCGACGAGCCTGGCGCGGCGGTTGACCGGCTGGGCTCGACGCTCGCGAGCCTGCCCCAGGCGGCGCGCGGCCTCTTGCTCCGCGCCTCCGTGATCGCGGGCGCCACGCTCTCCGAGCTGGCCACCGGCAGCCGGCCGATCACCGAGCCGCTCGCGCTGCTGTCGCGCCACTTCTTCGTCGAGCTCACCCGCGGCACCGTCGTGGTCCACGACCTCGTGCGCGAGGCGGTCCAGCGGCTCGCCACACCGCTCGAGCTGCTCCGCGAGCGGCGCGCCGCCGCGCAGGTGTTCATCCAGCGAACGGCCGCGGGCGGCCCCGATGCCGCGCTCTGTGCCGTCGAGGCGGCCCATCACCTGTGCGCGGCCGGCGAGCACGAGGCATCGCTCGCGTTCATCGTCGAGCGGCACGGGCTGATCAGCGGCGCCGGGCTCGACCACCTGCTGCGCGGCACGCTCGATCAGCTGCGAGCGGCGCTGCCGGCGCGCGCGGCGGCGATCGATCTGCTGCTGGCGCGCACGCTCGTGCGCCGCGGGCACATCGCCGAGGCGCACGAGCTCGCCACGCGGGTGTCGTCCGATCCGCAGATCGCCGGCTCGCTGCGCTACCTGGCGCTCGCCGGGACGATCGCATCGCAGCGCGGCGACCTGCGCGCCGCCGAGTCGTACCTCCAGCGCGCCCACGACGCCGCGGCGCCGGGCACCGCGGAGCGCGCCCGCATCGCGCTGCACCTGGCCGACGTGCTGTCGCTGCGCGGCGAGACCTCGCGAGCGCGCGCGATCCTCGCGGCGGTCCGGCCGATGTGCGAAACGCTGGGCAGCCGCACCGTGCTGCGCTGGGGCTGGTCGGAGGGACTGTCGTGGGTGCTCGACGAGGAATTCGCGCGCGCGATCGCAGCGGTCGCCCCGTTCCGCGAGCGCGCCGCGGCCCTCGGCGCCAGCGATCTCGCGGCGCAGCTCACGATGCTCGAGGTCCTCTCGCGCACCGAGCTCCACGACTCGGCCGGTGCCCGCGCGCTGATCGATCAGATCGTCGCGCCCGCGGCCCGCGATTCGGCGCTGCGCGCACCGGTCGCGTCGTTCTACATGGGCATCGCGGCGTGGGCCGAGGGCGACCTGCGCGCCGCCGAGGACGCGCTGCGCGAGTCGTGGACGTTTCTGCAGGCCCACCACAGCGAGATCCTGGGCTTGATCGTCGGGCACTACCTGGCGCGCGTCCACCTCGCGCTCGGCGACATCGCCGCCGCCGTCGACCACTTCGCGCAATCGACCCGGCGTGCGACCGAGCTCGGCCTCGACGGTATCCGCTCGCTCGGCGAGGCCTATCACGCCCACGCGCTGGTCGCCGCGGGAGAGCTGGCCGCCGCCCGCGAGCTGGCAGAGCGAGCGCTCGCAGCAACCCCGGCGCCCGGTCGCGGCCCACAGGCGCACATCCGCATGCTCGCGCACCAGGTGCTGGCGCTCACCGCTGCCTACGACGGCGCGCTCACCGACGCCCGCGCGCACGTCGAGCGCGCCCTCGCCTGCGCCGGCGCCGATCTGGGACCGCGCTGCGACACGCTGCTCGTCGGCGCCGAGGTCGAGCTGTGCGGCGGCGACCCCGCGGCGGTCGTGCAGTCGGCCGGCGCCGCCCGCGATCACTACGCCGAGCGCGGCCGCCGCTCGTCGGAGGCGCGCGCATGCGTCGTCCTCGCCTCCGGTCACGTCGCCCTCGGCGGCCCGGGCGACATCGCGATGGCGACCGAGGCCCTCGACCGCGCGAGCACGCTCGCGGTGACCCAGGGCTACGAGGCGCTCCGGCTGCGCGCACTGCTCGCGACCGCCGCCGTCCTCCGCCGCATCGGAGACCGCGCCGGCGCCGAGCAGCTCCTCTCCGAGGCGCTCGCCCACGGCGCGGGTCGCCCGGCGGGCCTCGAGCTCATGCTCGGCAGCGCCCTGGGCAGCCGCCGCGATCACGAGCTGCCCACCGGCCTCGCCGCGCAGCTCACGCTCATGGGCCTGTCGTCGGCGTCACCGCGGCACGCGGAGCTCCTCGTCGACCTCGCGAACGCGACCATCACGGCGCGCCACACCGTGGTCAAGGGCCGCCCCATCGCGTGCGCACTGCTCGCATGCCTGATCGACGCCCACGGCCAGCCGGTTCCCGCCGACGTCCTCTACCGGACCGTGTGGCGCGCGGGCGAGTACCACCCGCTCCGCCACCGCAACACGCTCTACGTCGCGATCAAGCGGCTGCGCCAGGTCCTCGCCGACCTCTGCCCGGGCCATCGCGGCGACCTCATCGAGACCGTGCCCTCCGGCTGGCGGCTCGCCGCGGGCGTCGCCGCGCGCCAGACCACATGAGACACGGCTCATTCGACGCGCTCCAGGGACCATTCACTCTCGCCAGCTCGCACCAGGCTCATCGGTCCGCCAGTGCGTTGCCACGCAGCCGAGATGTGCCATGGTTTTATGTCGCCAGGTGTTGCGACCGGGAGGGGAAATCGGGACAACGCGTATTCCGGTTCTTGTCGGGCTACCCGGGGCGGGGAAATCAACGATCGCCAAGGAGCTCGGCCTACTTCTCGGCCGCCCGGTTTTCTTCTCCGACGCGTTCTTCCGCGAATGTCGCGCCCTGCCGAAGGGGTCGAGTGACCCTCGACGCGAGATCACCTGCCTGTTCCTTGCGAGGATCGCCACGCTCTGTCCCGAGCGTCTTGCGGCTATTCAAGCAGATGCCGAGAACGTGGATGCGGAGAATCGATGCCTCCTGCACGACGGCAATCGCTTCCGCCGCCATGGTGAGGACGCTTTCCGGCAGTATGAGAGCCAGATGCTGAGTTGGGCTTGGGCTCGCGGGCTGCTGAGTGAGCTTATTCCGGATCTGAGTGCCAGTGCGCCTCTCTTCGAGGAGAACCGGCGACTGTTCTCAAAGGACAATGGTTATGTACCTGTGCTGGTCGAAACGCCCCACGACGCGATCTGCCATCGCGTGATCGCGGATTACACGCGTGTTCGCTCCCAGCGAGCCCTGAGACAGCGTGCTGCCTCCATTCGAGGCCGCTACGAGAAGCTTTTCGACGAGGCCTTGGCAGCGGCGGCGCTCGACAGCGACCCGCAGCCAACCCTGGAGACCGTCGCCACTGCAGCCGTTGCGGGCGATGCCGCCCAACGAACGGCAGTGTATCGAGGCTTCGCCGAGCTTACATTCGTGCCGGCAGTCACTGCAACGGCCGCGGAAAACGCTCTGGGCATCCTATCTCTCATCCAGAGCTCGAACCCGTAGACTTCGGATCGCAATGAGCCCTCACTTACCTCCACCCATTCCCGCATATGCAGAGGGCACCTTTGCACACTTCACGATCAAGCACCGGCTGCCCAAGATCCTGGCGGACGTCAAATCGCAGGTCGGAAAGGGCGGGCACGACGATCCTCGATGGTCGGCGCTGCAATCAGCCATCCTGACGGGCCGGAAACTGGATCCACAATTGTTTGCCGCAGACACGCCATTCTGGCGCGACAAGCTAGCAGGTCTAGCCGGGACTCGATGGTCTGAACTGCCATTCTTCGATCTCGAATTCTTGTTCTATCACGCAATCAACTCGATCGCGGCAGATCTTCGCCCCGGTCTCGATGTTTTCGCCTCGATGCGTGGCGCATCATTGTGCGAAGCGCTGCCCCAGATCGCTCGAGCACTGGAATCGACGGATGCGATTGACCTCGAGGCCGCATTGCTGCTGGCCACATCTGGCAATGAGGCGGACTTGAGTCAGATCGTCCGGCAGGAACAGCACGTCAGCTCGCTACTGAAGGACCACAGGCACGAAATCATCGAGCGTTTGCAGATGAACGACGACGATACCATCCAGCTTGTAGCCGACAATGCAGGTGCAGAGCTGTGCTTCGACCTCGTTCTCGTGGACGTGGTTCTCGGATTGCGTCGCGGGGCCGTGGAGCTCCAACTCAAACCGCGGCCGATGTTCGTATCGGACGCACTGATCACCGACGTCGAAGCAACGATCGCCGGCTTCGACGAGCAAGGTGCGCTCAGCAGGATCGCGAAGCTGGCCACTCGTCTCAAACAAGCTCTTCGCGATGGACGTCTAGTCCTTCGTGCGCCGGCCGACTGGGCAGAGCCCAGGCACATGAATGCGCTGGACTCGAATCTGCTCTCGGATCTGCGACGAGCAACGCTCGTTCTGGTG
>DATIPJ010000604.1:0-10405 GCA_035472155.1 Kofleriaceae bacterium | reverse complement strand
GGTGTACTTGACCGCATTCGTCAGCACGTTCGCGACGCATTGCACAAGTCGCGCCGGATCGCCGTGCACGCGAAGCGCGCGGTACGTCGTCGTCGACAGCCGCTGGCGCTTTTCCTTGACCAGCGGCTCGACCATCTCGACGGCCTGCGAGACGACGTCCGAAAGCTGCACCGGCTTCATCTGGAGCTCGACGCGCCCGCGCGTGATGCGCGAGACGTCGAGGAGATCGTCGACGAGCCGCGTCAGCGTCGTGATCTGGCGCTGCACGACGCCGACGGCCTGCTCGGCGCGCGGTTCGCGCAGGTCAAGACGCGACAGCACCTCGCCGGCGTTGCGGATCGGCGCGAGCGGATTGCGCAGCTCGTGCGCGAGCATCGCGAGGAACTCGTCCTTCTGCCGGTCCGCGGTCTCGAGCTGCATGCGCGCCTTCACGTGCTGCGAGATGTCGCGGAAATAGCAGACGACGCCGTTCTGTCCATCCGGCAGCGGAATGCGGCTGATCTGCCATTCGTAGTATTCGGTCCTGCGCCGGTCGCGGTGCTCCTCGCTGGTTTCCGGCACGACGCACGGCTCGCCGGTCTCCAGCGTGCGACGGAACTGCGCGAGGACCTCGCTTGCGTGCGGCTCGCGCCAGATCCCGCGCAGCAGCGGCTCGATATCGCGGCCGACCAGGTCCGGCGGCCCACCCATCGCGGCGCGCGCGGTCGGATTCGCATCGCGCAGGCGGAGCATCGAATCGACGAGGAAAACGCCGAGCGGCGCCTCGTTGAGGAGCGTCTCGAACTGCGCCGCGCGCAGACGCCGCATGCGGCGCAGCTCGAGCAGCCCGCCGACGCGCGCGAGCAGCTCGCGCGCGGAGAACGGCTTGACGATGTAGTCGTCCGCACCGGAATCGAGGCCTTCGATGCGCGATTCCTCGCCGGCGCGCGCCGACAGCAGCACAACCGGAATGCTTTGCAACGCCGGATCCCTGCGCACGGCCGCGAGGAGGCCGAAGCCGTCGAGCTCGGGCATCATGACATCGCTCAGGATCAGCTCCGGCGTCGCGCGCTCCGCTGCCGCGAGCGCCTCGGCGCCGTTCGCAACCGCCTCGACCTTGTAGAACGGCGCGAGCAAGCCCTGCATGTAGGCGCGCATGTCCGCGTTGTCGTCGGCGAGCACGATGCGCGAGCCGAACGTCGGCGCGAAGCGGCGGTCCGCGGCGGGAACCGCTTCGGCGTCGAGCATCCCCGGCGCTGATCGTGGCGTGTCCGGCAGCCAGCGCAGCGCTTCCTCGACGAACGCGCTCATGCCGGTCGCGCTCGCCCCGCTGTCCGCGGGGACGCCGTCGCCCGCGTGCACGCCGGTCGCGATCGGGATCCGTACGGTGAAGACCGTGCCGCGGCCGACCGCGCTGTCGACGTCGATCGAGCCGTGATGCAGCTTGACCAGCTCGTGGGTGAGCGCGAGCCCGATGCCGGAGCCTTCGTGGGTCCGCGAGCGCGCGCCCTCGACGCGATGAAACCGCTCGAACAGCCGCGGGATCTCGTGCTCGGGGATGCCGGTGCCGGTGTCGGCGATCGCGAGCTCGATCAGGCCGTCGCGCTCGGCGAGTCGCAGCGAGATCCGGCCCTCGAACGTGAACTTGAGCGCGTTCGAGAGCAGGTTCAGGACGATCTTCTCCCACATCGCGCGGTCGATGCTGACGGCGCTGCGCAGGCTGTCCACCGAGACCTCGAACACCAGGCCGGCGCGCTCGATCGCCGAGCGAAACGCGCTGGCGAGCTCGCGCGTGAACCGCGGCAGGTCGGTCGGCTCGCGCGTGGCCTGCAGCCGGCCGGCCTCGATCCGCGAGAAGTCGAGCAGGGCGTTGACCAGCTTGAGCAGCCGCAGCTCGTTGCGGTGCACCGCGCGCAGCGCCTCGCCCGACAGCGCCTCCTCGGGCGTGCGCAGCGCATCCTCGGTCGGCCCGAGCATCAACGTCAGCGGCGTGCGGAACTCGTGGCTGATGTTGGAGAAGAACGTGGTCTTGGCGCGATCGAGCTCGGCCAGCACTTCGGCGCGCCGGCGCTCCTCCTCGAACGTCCGCGCCGAAGTGATGGCGCTCCCGATCTGGATCGCGAGCAGATCGAGGAAGCGATGATAGTCGTCGTCGAGCAACCGGAACGGATTGCGGCCGATGACCAGCACCGCCCCGAGCGACATGTCCGCCGCGTGCACGGGGATCGCGATCGCCTCGCTCGGCGGCTCGGCCCAGTCGCCCGAGGGCAAGCTGCGATCGTCGAGCGTGCGCAAGGCGATCGGCGCCCCGGCGATGACCTCGGCGACCGGCCAGGCCACTTCGGCGCCCGGGGCGATCGTCGGCAGCGCCAGCGGATGATCGCGCTCGATCCCCGCCGTGCAGGCCAGCGTGGCCACGCCGTTCTCGACGACGTACAGCAGGGCGAACGGCAGGTCCTTGCGATTGGTGCCGAACGCCTCGAGCGCCAGCTCGCACGCGCTGCTCACCGTACGAGCGTGGCTGGTCCGCGCGGCGACCTCGCGCAGCAGCGCCTGCTGGCGATCGCCGAAGATGCGCTGCGTATCGCTGCTGTTCGCGCACAGGATGCCGCCCGGGCTGCCGTCATCGCCGGGCACCGGGCTGTACGAGAACGTGTAGTACGTCTCCTCGCGGTAGCCGTTGCGCTCCATGATGAGCAGCAGCGCCTCGTCGAACGTGCCGACGTTCTCGCGCATCGCCTTGCTGGCGCGCGGCCCGACGCTGTCCCAGATCTCGCGCCACACGACCGACGCCGGCTGGCCGAGCGCGGCCGGGTGCTTGCCGCCGAGGATCGAGACGTAGGCATCGTTGTAGAGGTTGATCAGCTGCTCGCCCCACCAGACGAACATCGGCTGGCGCGACGTCAGCACGATGCGGATGCAGGTCCGCAGGCTCTGCGGCCAGAACTCGACCGGCCCGAGCGGCGTGGCTGCCCAGTCGATCTCGCGCATCCGGCGGCCGAGATCGCCGCCGCCGGCGAGCACAGCGCCGGGGTGTTTCAGGTCGGGATGCGTGATGGGCATCATGGAGCCGTTCCTTCAGCGCTTCGGCGCGGCTCCTCGGGAGAGCTCGATGTCGGCGATCAGTTGCGCGAGCGAGACCGGCTTGGCGAAGTGGGCATCGAAGCCGGCTTGCTCGGCGCGCGCGCGATCCTGGTCCTGGCCATAACCGGTGACCGCGATGAGCCGCGCGGTGGAACCGAGCCTCTCGCGCATCGCGATCGCGAGCTCGTAGCCGTCCATCTCGGGCAGGCCGATGTCTAGGATGGCGACCTCGACGTCGAACCGCGCCAGCATCGCGAGCGCCTGCGATGGCTGGTGGGCGACCCGCACGTCGTGCCCGATCGAGCGCAGCATGTCGCCGAGCAGCGACGCGGCGTCCTCGTTGTCGTCGACGACCAGGATGCGCCGCCCGGTGATGCGCACGAAGTCGTCGACGATCCGCTCGCCCGGCGCCCTGGGCGCGGCGACGGGCTCGAGCTCGAGCACCGGCAGGCGAATCGAAAACTCGCTGCCGCCGCCGGGGCCCGGGCTCGACGCCGAGACCGAGCCGCCGTGCATGTGCACGAGGTTCTGCACCAGCGCAAGACCGATCCCGAGGCCGCCCTGCCGGCGCTCGGGCGATCGGTAGCCCTGCACGAACAGATCGAACACGCGAGGCAAGAGCTCGGGCACGATCCCGATGCCGTTGTCCTTGACCGCGATGACCACGCCCTCGGCCACGCGCTCGGCGCGCAGCTGGATCGTGCCGCCCGGGTCGGTGTATTTCGCGGCATTGGTCAAGAGGTTGGTCAGGACCTGACAGAGCCGCAGCTCATCGCCCTCGAGCCAGACCTCCTCACCCGGCAGCGCCAGCTCGAGCCGGTGCTTGCGCTCCTCGATGACCGGGGCGACGATCTCCATCGTTCGCGCCAGCAGCGCCGCGACCTCGATCGGTTTTCTCGAGAGCTCGACCTTGCCGCGCGTGATGCGCGAGATGTCGAGCAGGTCATCGACCAGGCGGATCAGGTGGTTGACCTGGCGCTCGATGATGCTCTGCTCCCTGGCAGACGCCGAGTCGCCGCGGATCCGCATCAGCTGGACGGCGGTGAGGATCGGCGACAGCGGATTGCGCAGCTCGTGGCCGAGCATCGCGAGGAACTCGTCCTTGGAGCGATTCGCTTGCTCCGCGTCGGCGCGCGCGGCCTGCGTCGCATCGTCGAGGCGCGCGCGCTCGATCGCCTGGCCGCACTGGCGGCCCACCGCCAGCAGGAAGGCCCGCTCGTCCTCGCCCAGCGCGCGCTCGGCGTTGCCCCGCAGCCCGATGGCGCCGAGCGTGCGGCCCTCGAAGGTGATGGGCAGGCCACCCCACGTGCGGGCGCGCGTGCGCTCGCGCAGCGCGGCGAGGTTGGGGTAGCGGCACTCGATGCTGTGCTCGCCGACCACCCAGATCAGCTCGCCCGTTCGCGCGGCGTCGCAGATCGGCGCGGGCGTCGAGAGGTCCATCGTACGCGCCTGCTCCTCGCCGGCGCCGCCGGCGTCGGCGTCGATCACCGATCGCTCGATCTGCGTTCCGGTGGCGTCGAACAAGAACACGCCGCCGGCCTCCATGCCGAGCAGCTCGCGGATCTCGCGGATCACGATCCGCGCGGCGTCCTCGGGGCCGATCGCGCGCGCCAGCGCGTTGGTCACCCGCTGCAGGCGCTCGGTGCGCTGGCGCGCCTCTTCGGTGGCGCTGCGTGCCTCCTCGGCCAGCGCGCGGGCGCGCTTCTGCGATTCGTACAGCCGCGCATTCTCGATCGCGGCGGCGGCGTGCGCCGCCACTGCGACCACCGCCGCCTCGTCGCGCTCGGTGAACACCCCCGGCTGCGAGTGCCCGAAGAACAGCCCGCCCAGCACCTCGCCGAAGCGAGCGACCACGGGAACGGCGAGGTAGCTGCGAACCGGCAGGTGACCCCTGGGCATCCCATGGTGCGGCGGGTTGTGACCGTAGCGTGCATCGCGGGTGACGTCGTCGAGCCGAACCACGCACTCGCCGCTGAACGTCGGCGCAAACACCGGCGTGTTGCGCGGCATCGGGAACCCCGCGAAGGCCTCGCGCGGCACGCCGGCGAGCGTGTACAGCATGTAGCTCTCACCGCTCTCCGCGACCACATTGTAGAAGAACGCGCCGAACTCGGCATGACAGAGCGCAGTGGCTTCGTCGGTCAGGCGCTGGACCACCTTCTCCAGGTCGAGCTCGGCGTGCAGCGCTTGTCCGATCCGGTGCAGCGCCTCGAGATGGGCCTGCGCGACCGATCGCGCCTCGAGCGCATCCCGCAGCTCCGCCTCCAGCCGCTTGCGGGCCTCGAGCTCATGCTGGAGCGCCCGCGTCTGTTCGCGAAGGTTCTCGACTTCGCTCGGGTCAGCACCTCGGATGGGCGTGGCGGACATGCAGCCTACGGTCGCTGGCGCGGGTCAACGCACCGATCGTGCCAAGGACGCGGTCAGGGACCTCGAGCGGAAATGCGACGGCCCGTCGGGCGCCGGCGTGCCACAGCGCCTCGGTGAGCGTACGCGCACGTGGCTAGCACAGTGACGGACACCGACGGTGTATTCGGCGGTTCTCGCAATGCGTATGCTAGTCTGCGTGCGTGTCGCTCAACACCTCGCTCGCACACGCCCAGTTTCATCATCACTTTCATGTGTGCGCCTTCGTCAACGGCCCGGAGGAGGAGCGATCGATCATCGATCCGTTCTTCGTGGAGGGCCTGGCGCGCGGTGAAAAGGCCGTCTACTACGTCGACCCGGCGCAGCGCGACGACCACGAGGCACGGCTGAGAAAGTCGGCGTCGGCGCCCGACATGGTCGAGGTGACGTCCTGGCAGGACGCCCACCTCAAGGGCGGGTCGTTCGATCAGGATCGGATGATGGCGGGCCTCGAGGAGATGATTCGCGATCACGCTGCGACCGGCAGGCCGCCGGTCCGGCTGGTGGGGCAGATGGGATGGGTGTTCTCCTCGCCGCCGGGGATCGAGCAGCTCGTTGCGTACGAGGCGAGCGTCAACGAGGTGTTGAACCGCGGACGGACGCCGACCGTATGCGTGTACGACGTGCGGAGGCTGAGCGGATCGATGATGATGGATCTGCTGCGCGCGCACCCGCTGACGGTGGTGAACGGTGTCCTGCACGAGAATCCGTTCTACACGCCTGCCGAGGAGATGCTGCGCGATATCCAGCAGCGGCGGCGTGCGATGAGCTAAGTGATGACAGCTGTGCCGCCGAGCGACCGCGAAGATGACGAACGCGCCCGTCGGCTACAGCGCTGCATCCGGGATCTCGCAGCGCTCAATGCGCTGCCTTCGATGTGCATCGGGCGCTCGCCGGACGATGTGCTCTCCATCGTGCTCGATGCCTTGCAGGCCGCGCTGAGCTGCGAGCTGGTGTATCTGAGGCTGCCGGGCACGCCGCCCACGGAGCGCGCTGTGCTGCGCGCGGCAGAAGTGCCCGGGGACGACGTCGCGGCGCTGGCAGCAGCGATCGGCGACGAGGAGCACAGCGCCAGCGCGCGTGCCATTCCCGGCGCCGGGACGCTGTGGTGCGTCGAGGCCGAGATTCCACTGGGCGCCGCGGTCGGACGGCTGGTGACCGGCCGGGCCGCCGCACCCGATGCCGAGACCGACCGTGTGCTGGTGCGCAGCGCGGCCAACCTCGTGGGGACCACGCTCGAGAACGCGCGCGTCCTCGAGGCCGCTCGGCGCAAGGATGAGTTCCTCGCGGTCCTCGGGCACGAGCTGCGCAACCCGCTCGCGCCGATCGCCACGGCGGTCGAGCTGCTCGAGCGCCACCCGGCGGCCGTGCGCGAGCGCCAGGTCATCGATCGCCACCTGCGCCATCTGTCGCGGCTGGTCGACGACCTGCTCGACATCTCGCGCGTCACGCGCGGCCACGTCGAGCTGCGCAGCGAGTACGTTGCGCTGACCTCGGTGCTCGAGCGCGCCGCCGAGCTCGCCGCGCCGCTGATCGCCCGGCACCGTCACACGCTCCGCGTGGCCGACGCCGACGACATCACGCTCCAGGGCGATCCGGTGCGGCTCGCCCAGATCTTCGGCAACCTGCTGGTCAACGCCGCCAAGTTCACCCCGCCGGGCGGCCGGCTCGAGGTCGACATCGAGCGCCGGCTCGATCGCGTCCGCGTCACCGTGCGCGACACCGGCCGCGGTATCGCGCGCGATCAGCTCGGCCGCATCTTCGAGCCCTTCGTGCAGGCCAACCGCGAGCACGATGCGCTGAGCGGTGGCCTCGGCCTGGGCCTGGCGATCGTCAACGATCTCGTCGCGCGGCACGGCGGATCGATCGCCGCCGAGAGCGATGGCCCGGGGCGCGGCGCCGCCTTCACCGTCGAGCTTCCGACCGTGACCCACCCGATCGAGACCGCGGTCGTCGTGGACCCCCATGCGCCGAGCGTGCGCGCCGGGATCCGCGTGCTCGTCGTCGACGACAATACCGATGTCGCAGAGCTGCTGTCCGAGGCGCTGCAGCTCGAGGGCTTCCAGACCGCCGTCGAGTACGACGCCGCGGCCGCGCTGCGGAGGTGGCGGAGCTTCGTGCCGCACGCCGGCGTCCTCGACGTCGGGCTCCCGGAGCTCGATGGCTACGAGCTCGCCAAGAAGCTGCGCGCCGAGCACGGCACCGCGCCCACGCTGATCGCCGCCACCGGCTACGGTCAGCGCAAGGACCGACTGCGCGCGGCCGACGCCGGCTTCGACTGTCACTTCGTCAAGCCGGTGAGCGTGCGCGACCTCGTGAAGGTCCTCGATCAGCGCGTCGTGAGCGTGGCCAGCGGGATCTCGCTCGCGTAGCGGCTCATCGGTTCGTCATCGGTTCATTTGGGCAAGCATCTCGCTCGCCGGGCCGCGCAGGCGGTACTGGAACATGTCGCTGACCGGTGTGTCCTCGAGGTTGATCTCGACGCTGGTCGCCCCGCCGCGCACGGCGATGCGCGGCAGATCCGCTGCCGGGTACACCACGCCCGAGGTCCCGATGCTGACGATCAGGTCCGCCGACTCGAGCGCCGCGATCGCGCGCGCCATCACTGCCTGGTCGAGCATGTCGCCGAACCACACGATATCGGGGCGCAGGTACGCCCCGCACGCGCACGTGCGGGCGGCGATCGGGATCGACGTATCGGCGCGCACGGTTCGCTCGCGGTCGCAGCGCACGCGCCATAGCGAGCCGTGCAGCTCGACGACGTCGCGGCCACCGGCGCGCGCATGCAGCCCGTCGATGTTCTGGGTGACGATCGCGGTCGCCGGCTTCTTGCCCTGGACCTCGGCGATGATGCGATGTCCCGCGTTGGGCTCGCACTTGCCGACCGCGGTCCGCCGGACGTCGTGGAAGTCCCACACCTGCTCCGGGTCGCGCTCGAACGCCGGCTGACAGGCGTATTGCCGATAATCGTACTGATGCCAGACGCCGCCCTGGCCGCGATACGTGGGAATGCCACTCTCGGCCGACAGGCCGGCGCCGGTGAAGAACACGATGCGCTCGAAATCGGCAAATCGCGGGGTCGCCATCCCGCATCCATAGCAGGTCGCCGCGCGTTTGTGTAGTATCTACACGATCTCGACCGTCGGCAGATAGCGCGGCGGGCGGCGGTGCTTGGTGCCCTGCTCGAAGGCGTACGCCAGGCTGATCAGCTTGCCCTCGGAGTACGCGCGGCCGAAGAAGGACAGCCCCACCGGCAGGCCGCGGAACTGGCCCGCGGGCACCGTGACGTGTGCGTAGCCCGATACCGCCGGCAGCGTCGAGCAGCTGACGCCGGTGCCCGAGTCGCCGTTGACCGGATCGATCAGCCAGGAGGGACCACCGGTGGCGGCGACGAAGGCGTCGAGCTTGTGCTCGTTCATCACCTTGTCGATCAGCTGGTCGCGCGTGATCTTGATGCACTTGGCGCGCGCCTCGATGTACGCCTTGTCGGTGAGCTTCTTGGGCACGGCCTGCTCGAAGTACTCCTGACCGAAGATCGCGAGCTCGCGGTTGGCGTTCTGGCGGTTGAACTCGACCGCCTCGGCCAGCGAGTGGACGTGCGCGTCGGCCTTGCGCCCCGCGAGGTACTTGCTCAAGTACACGCCCATCTCGGTCGACAGAACCTCGAGCTCGGCGGGCCCGAGCTCGGGCGGCGACACCAGCTCGGCCGGATCGACGAGCACGGCGCCCAGCTCCTTGAGCTTGGTGAGCGCGGCGTTCATCAGGCCGTCGACGCCGCGGCTGATGCCGAAGAAGCCCTTGCGCGGTACGCCCAGTCGCGCGCCGGCGAGCGCCTTGGGGTCGAGATACTTGGTGTAGTCCTCGGCCGCGGTCGGCCGGAGCTTGTGCGGCTCCTTGGTGACCGGGTCGGCCGGGTCGGGCCCCGCGATCACGGTGAGGATCGCCGCCGCATCGGCGACCGTGCGCGCCATCGGACCGAGCGTGTCCTGGCTCGCCGACAGCGGGACGACGCCCGCGCGGCTGACCAGGCCGACCGTCGGCTTGATGCCGACCAGGCCATTGGCGCTCGACGGCGAGACGATCGAGCCATCGGTCTCGCTGCCGATCGCCGCGGCGCACAGGCTCGCCGCGACCGCGACGCCCGACCCGCTGCTCGAGCCGGACGGCGAGCGATCGAGCGCGTACGGGTTGCGGCACTGCCCGCCGCGTCCGCTCCAGCCCGACGAAGACGCCATGCCGCGGAAGTTCGCCCACTCCGACAGGTTGGTCTTGCCGATGATCACCGCGCCGGCCTCGCGCAGCTTTCCGACGACGAACGCGTCCTTCTCCGCGTGCGAGCCCTCGAGCGCGAGCGAGCCGGCGGTCGTCGTCATCTTGTCGCCGGTGTCGATGTTGTCCTTGATGAGCATCGGGATGCCGTGCAGCGGCCCGCGCAGCTTGCCCGCCTTGCGCTCGGCATCGAGCTGGTCGGCGATCGCGTCGGCCTCGGGGTTGAGCTCGAGCACCGCGCGCAACATCGGACCCTTGCGGTCCAGCGCCTCGATGCGCTGGCGATACTTGGCCACCAGCGACTTCGCCGTGTCGCTACCGACCTTCATGCGCTCCTGCAGATCCGCGATCGTCAGCTCGATCAGCTCGACCGCGGGCGCGGCCTCGGCCGCCGCGGCCTTGGCGGCGATGTCCGGCGGCGTTGGCAGGACCGGCTCGGCCGCCGCCTTGGCAGACCCGGAGCCGGCCGTGGGAGCAAGGCGCGGCTCCTCGCGGTTGCCGCACGCGGGCAACGCGACCCCCACGGCGATCACCGCGCCGCTACGAAATACATCCCGCCGGTTGATCCCCGCGACTGAAAACTGATCATCGTCGTCGTCGGTCATTACGCGGATGATGGTTTCGGGCGACAGCGCGGGTCAACCCAAACGGCCGCGATGCTGCGCCCGGG
>DATIPJ010000603.1:0-6378 GCA_035472155.1 Kofleriaceae bacterium | reverse complement strand
GCGCGCTCAAGGACTGGCAGGACCCGGGGGCCAAGATCGTGGGCTCGCTGACCCACGGCGTGGTCGCCAACAACGCGCTCAGCGCCGAGATCGATACCGCGCTCGGCATCTTCGTCGGCAACCACGATGCGGCCGGGTTCGCCGCCGCCGTGGCCAAGGCGTACGCCGCGACGAAGTAGCGGAGCGAGGAACGCTCGGAAGACAATGACACGAATCCGCGCCTGGGGCCCGGGGCTGCTCCTGATCCTGCCCTCGCTGCTCGCGCTCGCGCTATTCGTCTATGGCTTTCTGGGCTGGAACATCCGCGTGTCGCTGTCGAGCTGGCGCGGCCTCCTGCCGGCGCACGACTTCGTCGGGCTGGCGAACTACACGGCGCTGTTCAGCGACGTGCGGTTCACCCAGTTCGATGTCCCCAACATCGCGATCTTCACGGCGGTGTTCGTGGTCGGCTCGCTCGTGCTCGGCTTCTTCATGGCGCTCCTGCTCGACCGCGGCGTGCCCGGCGAGCATGCGTTCCGCAGCGTCTACCTGTTCCCGATGGCGATCTCGTTCATCGCCACCGCGATCATCTGGCGCTGGCTGATGGACAATGGCGAGGGCGAGTCGACCACCGGGATCAACAAGCTGCTGGCCAATGTCGGCCTGGGCTCGCTCCACAGCGACTGGTTCAAGTCCGACTCGAAGTGGGCGATCGCGGCGATCGCCCTGCCGGCCGGTTGGGCGCTGTCGGGATACGTGATGTCGCTGTTCCTCGCCGGCATGCGCGGCGTGCCCGAGGAGCTGCGCGAGGCCGCGCGCGTCGACGGTGCGTCGGAGCCGCGCGTGTTCTGGCACGTCGTGCGGCCGATGCTGTTGCCGGTGCTGATGTCCGCGATCGTGATCCTCGCGCACATCTCGCTCAAGACGTTCGATCTGTTCTATGCAATGGACCAGAAGAACATCAAGATCGACACTCCTGCGCTGTACATGTGGTTCACGACGTTCGACGGCGGGTTCTATGCGCGCGGCGCCGCGATCGCCGCGCTGCTGCTGCTCGGCGTCGCCACCGTGATCGTGCCGTACGTATGGTACGCGGTCCGCTCGGAGCAGAAGAAGTGACGCGCGCCGAGCGGCTCGACGGACGCATTCGCTCGCGCTGGGCGGCGTACACCATGACCGGGCGGTATCTGGCGCTGTTCGCCCTCGCCTGCTTCTTCCTGATGCCGGTCTATGCACTGCTGGTCACGGCGCTCAAGAGCCCGAGCGAGGTCAGCGTCGTGCGCATGTGGCAGTGGCCGCAGTCGCTGTCGCTCGAGAACTTCGGCATCGTGTGGCCCAAGCTGCGCGAGGGCTTCGCGAACAGCGTCCTCATGGCGGTGCCGGCGAGCGTGATCTCGTCGGCGCTGGGCGCGGCCAATGGCTTCGTGCTCTCGAAGTGGCGGTTCCCCGGGGCCGACTTCGCGTTCGCGCTGATCCTGTTCGGGATGTTCATTCCCTATCAGGCGGTGCTGATCCCGATGTTCCAGACCATGTCGTACACCGGCCTGCGCGGCGGGCTGTCGGGCCTGATCCTGGTCCACGTCATCTATGGATTGCCGATCACGACGCTGATCTTTCGCAGCTACTTCGCCGGCATCTCCGAGGAGCTCATCGAGGCGGCGAAGGTCGACGGCGCGGGCATGCTGCGCACGTTCGTGTTCGTCGCGCTGCCGATCGCGCCGCCCGCATTCGCGGTGTCGATGATCTGGCAGTTCACCTCGGCGTGGAACGACTTCCTGTTCGGCGTGCTGCTCACCAACAAGGACCGCTGGCCGATCACCGTGGCACTCAACAACATCGCCGGAAGCCAGGCGGTGCCGTTCAACGAGGCGATGGCCAGCGCGCTCCTGGCGTGCCTGCCGACCTTGCTGGTCTACATCCTCCTCGGGCGGTTCTTCATGCGTGGCCTGATGGCCGGCGCGCTCAAGGGATGACCGTGACTGTACCCGCGAAAGCCCCGCCCGCGTCGCCGCCTGCATCGCCCGCCGGATCGAACCGCCCCGCCGTCGGCATCCGCCTCGAGGGCGTCGGCAAGCGCTTCCGCGGCGGCGTCGACGCCGTGCGCGACCTCGACCTGGCGATCGAGCCGGGCGAGTTCATCGTGCTCGTCGGGCCGTCGGGCTGCGGCAAGTCGACCGTGCTGCGAATGATCGCCGGGCTCGAGGAGGTCACCTCGGGGCGCGTGTTCCTGGGCGACGACGACGTCACCAACGAGCTGCCGCAGCGCCGCGACGTGGCCATGGTGTTCCAGAGCTATGCGCTCTACCCGCGGATGACCGTGCGCAAGAACATGGCGTTCGGCCTGCGCATGCGCGGCACCGAGCGCGCCGAGCGCGAGAGGCGGGTCGGGGCGGTGGCCAAGACGCTCGGCCTCGAGCACCTGCTCGAGCGGCGCCCGGCGGCGCTGTCGGGCGGCCAGCGCCAGCGCGTTGCCATGGGGCGCGCCATTGTCCGCGAGCCGCGCGTGTTCCTGATGGACGAGCCGCTGTCGAACCTCGACGCCAAGCTGCGGGTCACCGTGCGCGCGCAGCTGACCTTGCTGCACCAGCGCCTCGGCGTGACCACCGTGTACGTCACCCACGATCAGATCGAGGCGATGACGCTCGGCCAGCGCGTCGCCGTGCTGCGCGACGGGCGGCTCCAGCAGTTCGCTTCGCCGCGCGATCTGTTCCGCGCGCCGGTCAACCTGTTCGTCGCCGCGTTCATCGGCTCGCCGTCGATGAACTTCGTCGCGGCCACGGTCGCCGGCGGCCAGGTCAAGTTTGGCGGCCAGACCCTGGCGCTGCCGGCCGATGGGCCGCTCGCCGGCGCCGACCGCCAGGTCATCCTCGGCGTGCGGCCGACCGCGTTCGGGCCGGCGGGGATCGCGGGCTGGGCCCAGCTCCAGGTCAAGCCGGCCGTCGTCGAGGAGCTCGGCGACGAGCGCTACGTGATCTTCGATCTCGACGCTCCGCGGGTCGACACCGATGCCACGCGTGCGGCGCTCGACGCGCGAACGAGCGACGACGCGCTGCTGCTGTCCGACGATGCGCGCGCACGGTTCACCGTGCGGCTGCCCGCCGACCTGCCGCTGTCGACCGGCGAGCCGCTCACCGTCAGCGTCGATCCGCGCCGCCTGTACTTCTTCGAACCCGAGACCGGAGCGGCGCTCGGCTGAGCCTGCCATGCCCCAACTCCCCCGCACCGCACGCCTCGCCGCCGCCCGCCCCTCGCGGCCACCGGGCGCGCGCCCGACGATGGTCGACGTCGCGCAGCGCGCCGGCGTCAGCCTCAAGACGGTGTCGCGGGTGGTGAACAGTGAATCGGGCGTCGCCGCCGAGACCGCCGAGCGCGTGCAGGCGGCGATCGAGGCGCTCAGCTTCCGCCGCCACGACGGCGCCGCCCACCTGCGCCGCGGCTCGAGCACGACCAGCCTGGGCATCGTGCTGATGGACGTCGCCGACCCGTTCTACTCGCTGCTCACGCGCGCGGTCGAGGAGGTCGCGGTGCGCCACGGCTTCCTGGTGTTCGCCGGCTCGTCCGACGAGGACGTCGCGCGCGAGCGCCAGCTCGCCCTCGCCCTGTGCGCGCGCCGCGTCGATGGCCTCATCGTCGTGCCGGCCGGGACCGACCAGCGCTACCTGCGCGCCGAGGTGAGCGCGGGCATCCCGGTCGTGTTCGTCGACCGCCCCGGCGCGGGCCTGGCCGCCGACGCCGTGCTCGTCGACAATGCCGGCGGCGTTCGCGCCGCGGTCCGCCATCTCGCGGCGCACGGCCACCGCCGGATCGCGTTCCTCGGCGACAACCCCGCGATCTACACCGCGCGCGAGCGCCTGCGCGGCTTCGGCCAGGGCATGGCCGCGATCGGCCGGCCCTCCGATCCGCGCCTGGTCCAGATGGGGCCGCACACCGTCGAGTCGGTGCGCGCCGCGCTCGACCGCTTCCGCTCCGAGCGCCACCCGGCGACCGCGCTGGTCACCGGCAATAACCGCATCACCGTCCTGGCGCTGCGCGCGCTGACCTCGATGCGAGGCTGGCGCCCGGCCCTGATCGGCTTCGACGACCTCGAGCTCGCCGACCTCCTGCGCCCGTCGCTGACGGTGATCGAGCAGGACGCTTCCGAGCTGGGCCGGATCGCCGCCGAGCTCTTGTTCGCGCGCATCGCGGGCGACCGCCGCCCGATCCAGCGCGTGGTGCTGCCGACGAGGATCGTCCCGCGCGGCTCGGGCGAGCTCCGGCGCTAGTCTAGCGGGCCGCGATCTCGCCGAGCGCGAACGCGTAGGCGCCCAGCGCGATCGCGGCCGTGGTGCCCAGCCGGGTGACGCCGACGCCGGTCAGCTTCTGCGGCGCGTAGGTGACGGTGTCGGCCGTGCCGGGGACGGGGACCTCCTCGCTGTCCTGGGCGACCAGCGCTGCGAGGCCCGCCGGGTCATCGAGGTCGAGGACGCGCGACGGCAGGCGGTGGACCGGGCCGGACGCCGCGTCGAGCTGGCCGTTGATCTCGTCGAGGAGGGCCGCGCGGAACAGGTGGGCCGCGCCGCTGAGGCCGCCGCCGAGGACGACCAGGCCGTCGATCAGGGTCAACGCGGTGGCGATCGCGTCCCCGGCGACCTGGCCGAGCCGGCGAAAGGCCTCGGTGGCAGCGCGGCGGTCGCCAGCCGCCTCGCCGGTGGCGATCTGGGCGATCCGCTTGGGATCGGGGACCTCGTCGAAGGCCACGCCGGTGGCGTCGGCGTAGGCGCGGCGCACGGCGCGGATGCTCACCCCCTCCTCGACGACGCGCTCGCGGTCGTCGCGGTGGCGCATCTTCCAGATCTGGCCTGCGGCGGAGTTGTCACCGACGACGAGCCGGCCGTCGATCACGATGCCGCCGCCGAACCCGGTGCCGAACGTGAAGCCGAGCAGGTTGCGGAACCGGCGCGCCGTGCCCGCCGCCGCGAGCCGGTCGTTGACGAAGGGCAGCAGGCCGCCGAGGGCCTCGCCGTAGGCGAACAGCGCGCCGTCGTTGTTGACGAACGTGGGGAGGCCAAAGCTCGCCTCGAGCATCGGCCCGAGCGCCACGCCGCCCCGGAACCGGCTGAGGTTCGGCAGGTCGCCGAGGATGCCCCGCCGGTAGTCGGCCGGCCCGGGGAACGCGATCGACAGCGCGACGGCCCGACGCCCGGTGGCCGCGTGGATCGCGGCGAAGCCCTCGGTGATCTCGCGCAGGCTACGCTCGAGGTCGTCGCCGAACGACGGCATGGTGCGCGGCGCTGCGAGCAGCTCCCGGCCGCCCTGGACCGCGTTGAACCGCATGCTGGTGCCCCCGGCGTCGAGCACCAGCACGACGCGCGGGTCGGCGTGCAACGCGGCGGTCATTGCAGGTACGGCCCCAAAGCGGGGATCGAGCTGGGCCCTAGACGACATCAGGAGCGAGAGAAACCTACTCGCGCCATGTTCGCACGTCCACGGACGAACTCAAAACCATCGCGGCATGGCCGCCCGGCCACGCGCCATCTCGCCGCACCGCCTGCCGAGCGCACGCGCCCGACCGTGTGCAGCGTCGGTGCGTGCCAGGCGTTGCCACGAGGGCGTGTCCGCCAGCGGTCTGCCGTGTTTCGCACCGCGGCTGCACACGCGTTCGCGGATCCGCGGGCCGGGTGCGCTGAGCGCCTACGTGTCCAGACAATCCAGGTGCGACAGGCTGTCCGCGCGATAGACCGCAATTGCCAATTGCGCGTCACAGGCAGTCAGTACGCAGTCAAGCGCTGTTTGCAAACTCGCGCGTAGAGGATTGTCATGCACAATCATCGGGGCTGGTTGTTTTCTGTTTCATTCGCGGCAGTGCTCGCCGGCTGCCATGCCCAGCCGTCCCACGTCGACGGCGGCGTGCTCGGCCGCGTGGTCGTCTACCGCAACGGGGTCGCGTTCTACGAGCGCCACGCCACCGTTCACGACGGCATGCTGACGGTGCACGTACCGCGCGACCGGGTCGATGACTTCCTGAAGTCGCTGACCGTGGTCGATCCGGTCAGCAAGCGCACACTCGCCGTCACGATTCCGCGCAAGGAGGCCGATGGTGGGAGCTACCTCACGATGACACTCGAGACTCCGGATGCCGCGCCCGCCGAGGTCCTGCTGACCTATGTGACCGAGGCGCCGGCCTGGAAGCCGAGCTATCGCGTCGTCGTCGGCAAGCAGGGCAAGGTGATGCTCGAGGGCTGGGCGATCGTCGACAACACCACCAGCGAGGACTGGAAAGGGGTGCTGGTCGGCGTGGGCGCGAGCTCGGCGCTGGCCTTCCGCTACGACCTGTGGAGCGTGCACCAGGTCGATCGCGATCTGCTCCAGGGCGAGAGCAAGTTCGCGATCGCGCCGCCGACCGGCATCTCGCCGTACTCC
>DATIPJ010000602.1:0-1504 GCA_035472155.1 Kofleriaceae bacterium | reverse complement strand
ACCACGAGGTCGTAGCGCTGCTGGCTGGCCATCTGGAGCGCGCGCCCGCCGTCCTCGGCGACATCGACGATCCAGCCCTCGCTGCCGAGCATGCTGGTCATCGCCTCGCGGATCGCGCGCGAGTCATCGACCACCAGCGCGCGGCCGGCGAGCACGAGCGGCGGCGGCCCCGGGTCGTTGAGCGCGGAGGCCGCCGCGTCGGGGTGGGTGCGGCGCACCAGCTGCGCCGGATCGAGGATGAGCTGGACCTTGCCCGAGCCGCTGATCGTCGCGCCGGCGTAGAGCGTCAGCGGCGCGAGCAGCGGCCCGAGCGGCTTGATGATGATCTCGCGCGAGCCGACGATGCGATCGACCGTGCACACCAGGCTCTTGCCCGCGAACGTCACGACGATGCCCGGCTTGCGCTCGGCGGAGCTGCCGTGGCCGAGCAGGTGCTCGAGCCGGAGCACCGGGACCGTGTCGTGGCGGATCGCGACGGTGGTCGCCTGGGCGTCGACCGCGGTGGTGTCGGCCACGTGCACGCTCGGGATCGCGTAGACCTGGCCCTCGACCTTGAACAGCATCGCCTGGGCGAGCGCCATCGACAGCGGCATGCGCAGCGTGAAGGTCGTGCCCTTGCCCGGGGTGGACGCGACCGCGACCTCGCCGCCGAGCCGGGCCACGGTCTGTCGCACCAGCCCGATGCCGACGCCGCGCCCGGCGAGCTCGTCGGCCTCGCCGCGCACCGAGATGCCGGTGTCGAGCAGCGCGTCGAGCACCTCGTGCTCGCTCGCCAGCCGGGCGCGCGCGGCGCTCCATCGCCCGGTCGCCACCATGCGCTTGCCGAGCGCGGCGGTGTCGATGCCGCGGCCGTCGTCGCTGACGTCGAGCACCAGCGAGTTGCCGTCGTGGCGCGCGCGGATGGTGATCGTCGCGACGGGCGGCTTGCCGTGCGCCATGCGCTCCTCGGCCGGCTCGACGCCGTGCGCGACCGCGTTGCGCAACAGCTGCGTGATCGGATCGACCAGCTGCTCGGCGACGGCCTTGTCGAACTCGGTGCCCTCGCCGAGCGTGCGCAGCTCGACCTGCACGCCGGTCGCGCGGCGCAGCGCGCGCAAGGTCCGCGCCGCGTGCGCCATGAGGCTCCGCGCCGACTCCATGCGGATCCGCGTCAGGCCGCGCTGGAGCTCGCCGATCGTGCGGCGCAGCGCCTCGGTCTCGTCGAGCAGCGCCGCGGTGGTCTGGCTGAGCAGTGCGGCCTGGCCGGCGAGCTCGCCCTCGGCATCGATCAGCGCGTTTCGCAGCGGTGCGTGGGTGGATGCATCGTCGGCGATCGCGTCGTGCAGCGTCTGCCGCGTGCGCGCCAGGTCGCGTGCCAGCGTGCGCAGGAGCTGGACCCGGCGCTCGATGCGCGTGCGATCGAACAACAGCTCGCCCGTGCTCGACATCAGCGCGTCGATCCGCCCGGCGTCGACGCGGAGCAGCGCCCGCGCATCCCCGCTGTCGGGCGGCTCGCCCGGCTCGG
>DATIPJ010000601.1:0-3356 GCA_035472155.1 Kofleriaceae bacterium | reverse complement strand
CGATCGCGAAGCTCGTGCTGCGGCGGTCGAAGCGCGCGACCTCGGACTTTTGCCGGACGTGTTTCCGTCGCTGATCGAGATCGACGAGCTGGCCGGTGCAGCACACGCCGCTCCGACCATTCGCGACCCACGGCAGCGACGTGCCCGCGTGTTCGACGCGTTCGCCGGACTGATCGCGCGGCTCGCCGAGCACGCGCCACTGGTGCTCGTGATCGACGACCTTCAGTGGGCAGACCGCGATGGACTGGCGCTGCTGCAGCACGTCGCGACCGTGGCCCCGGCGCGAGTACTCGTGGTCGCCGCCACGCGCGATGGCGAGATCGATCCGGCTGCGGCGTGGCTTGCCGCCGGGACGTGTATCGACGTCGCCGGGCTCGAACCCGACGATGCAGAGGACCTGGCGCGGCGTCTCGTCGGCGACGCTGCTGCGGGCGCGATCGCGCACGAGGCGACCGGCCACCCTCTGCACATCGCGGAGCTCGCGCGTCACTGGCGACAGGGGGGCGATGACATTGCGCCCCGCCTCGACGACGCCATCGCGGAGCGTACCCGCGCGCTGCCGGCAGATCACGCGAGGGTCCTTGCGCTGACCGCGATCGCGGGGACCTTGCCGCAGGCGATCATCGGCGATGCCGCGGGGCTCGACGGTGCCACGTGGTGGTCCGCGCTCGCAGCGCTGCGCGCGTCGAGCCTGATACGTACGCATGGGCCGCGGGGCGCCGACGCGGTTGAGCCTCACCACGATCGTGTGCGTGAGACGATCATTGCGCGGCTCCCCCGGAGCGTCATCGTCGATGGCCACCTGCGCCTGGCGGCCGCACTCGAGACCCGCGGCCTGGGGGCGGAGCGCCCCGACTTGCTCGCCTACCACCTCGCGGAGGCCGATCGCCCGGGCGATGCGGCGTACTGGACCGAACGCGCCGGCGATCAGGCTGCGCGCGCGCTCGCGTTTGATCGCGCGGCCGATCTGTACAAGCGCGCTCTCTCGCTCGCCGTCCACCCATCGGCGCATGCGGCGACCCTGTATGCTCGCCTCGGTGATGCCTTGACCAACGCCGGTCGCGGGGCAGCGGCGGCCGAGGCCTACCTCGCCGGAGCGGCCCTCGTCGACGGCAAGGAAGCACTCGAGCTGCGGAACCTCGCCGCGGAGCAGCTCCTGTGCTCGGGCCACATCGACGAGGGACTCGCCATGATCGACGACGTGCTCGGCGAGGTCGGGTTGCCGACGGCGAGCCGGCGATGGTCGCCGGTCGCATCGCTGGTGATCCAGCGAGCGCTGCTGCGCGTACGGAGGTGGCGGGGCCCGGCGCGGCGGGTGGGCAGCGACGACGATCGCCGGAAGCTCGCGTGCTGCTGGTCGGCGGTCGTCGGGCTGGCGATCGCCTCGCCGCTCCGGATGGCCGAGTACCAGGCGCGCCACCTCCGGCTCGCGCTCGCGGCATGCGAGCCGCGGCGCATCGCGCTCGGGCTGGCATTCGAGGCCGCCACCGCCGCGCTCGGCGGGCCACCCGCGCCGCGCTCCGCCGCGCTCCTCGAGGAAGCCCGATCGTGGGCGGCACAGGTCAATGACACGCGCACCGATGCATACATCGCGCTCGCGGAGGGCTCGATCGCGTTCCTGTGCGGCCGCTGGCGTGAGGCTGTCGCGCGCTGTGATGCCGCCCAGCAGACGCTCCGCGACGAGTGCGTGGGCGTCGCCTGGGAGATCGGCACCGCGAATCTTCTGTCGCTGTGCTGCCTCATGAACATCGGGCACATCGCGCAGCTGCGGCCTCGCCTGAGCCGCACGCTCGACGAGGCTCACCGCCTGGGTGACCTCCACACGGCGACTCAGCTGCGTCCGGCGTTGCAGCCGCTCGTCTACCTGATGGATGACCGCGAGGCCGCCGCGCGCGACGAGCTTGCACGCGCGGCGACCGGCCTTCCACAGCGGGAGATCACGCTGCAGCACTGGCAGCACCTGCAGTCCAGCGTGTGGGTCGAGCTCTACGCCGGCGCCCCCACGAAGGCGATCGCGTTGCTCGATCAGCGGCTGCCGGCGATACGGCGGGCGTTTCTACTGCGCGTCTACCCGGTGCGCGGCTTCACCGTGTTTGTCTGGATGACGGCCTGCCTCGGCGCGCTCGCCGAGGGTGCGCCGGCGCCGGAACGACTTCGGGCATCGATCCGGCGCGCGAGCGCCGTTCTCGGCGGCCACGTCGTGGCGAGACCGGTGCTGCTCATCAATGACGCCGGGCTCGCGGTCCTGCGCGGTGATCTCGACGCCGCCGTCGAGAACTATCGCGCCGCCGCGGCGGGCTTCGATGCGATCGACATGATGACGGTTGCAGACGCGGCTCGCTGGCGGCTCGGCGAGCTGGTCGGCGGTGACGAGGGCCGTGTGCTGGTCGGGCAGGCGCGAGCGGCGCTCTCGTCCGAGGGCATCGTACGCCCCGACCGCGTGGTCGCGATGATAGCGCCGGTGCCGGCGGACGCTCGGCGGACCGGCGGCCGCTGATCTACGGGTCGAAGCGATCCGGTCGCCGTCCAGAAGATGGATCTCACGCAGCAAGAACCTCACAAACGGTGAGTTCAACTCTCTTGTACGCACGCGAAGCACGATGGGCGGCGACCCCGATCGGACCGCGAGAGCGATGTGTCGCTCGCAATACTCAACGCAGTCAACAGAACAAGACTCGTGAGAGTGGGCGCTGCCTGTCCGTGGCCATTCGCGCCGTCCGATGACCTCGTTTGCGGATCAGCCTCGGCGATGGCGCGTGTCCGATGCTGGCGACGAACTTGATCGAAGATTGATTCCATCCTCGCCCCGGTGACCGTACCTGGTTCGAGGAGCAGCTCATCCGGATTCGCATTGGAGATGCGCACATGATGATAACGATCCAACAGCAGATCATCCCGGATAGCATGGTTGGCAAAGCGATCGGTCACTACATCGTGCGCAGCAAGCTTGGCGAGGGCGGCATGGGTTCGGTGTACGTCGCCGAGCATCCGTCGATCGGCAAGCGGGTTGCGCTCAAGGTGCTCCGCGGCGAGCTTGTGTCGCGGCCCGAGGTCGTGAGCCGATTCTTCCACGAGGCAAAGATCGTCAACGACATCCAGCATCCCAACATCATCGATGTTCTCGACTTCGGCGTGGTCCCAGGTCCGAGCTCGAACGAGCCCGCTCTCGTGTATCTCCTGATGGAGTACATCCAAGGCCGAACGCTCCGGAGCGTGATCAGGCATGAAGCGCCGATCCCGCACGGACGCGCATTGGCGATCGCGCTTCAGATCGCCGATGCGCTGTCGGCATCGCACGACAGAGGGGTCGTCCACCGTGACCTCAAGCCAGACAATATCATGCTCGTGTCTCGTGG
>DATIPJ010000600.1:0-7129 GCA_035472155.1 Kofleriaceae bacterium | reverse complement strand
GTCGGGGTCGACGCCTGGTTCGAGCACTGCGCGTAGAGCGCCGAGATGGTGTCGCTGCTCTTGCCGCCGAACACGATCTCGACGTCATCGCCGACCGCGTCGCCCTCGGAGACCGCGCCGTCATCCTGGATGCACACCGAGCACAGCGGGCGCGTGCAGGCTGCCTGGCACGAGGTCTGGCCAGCGTCGCACGTCGCGTAGCTGCTGTTGCGCGTCGCGACGCAGGCCGCGAGGTCGCCGCTCAGGTTCGTCGTGCAGACGCCGAGGGCCGTGGTCCGGTTCGACGTGCAGGTCGCGAGGTCCGAGGTCAACGTCGTCGTGCAGACGCCGAGGTCGGAGGTCTCCGTGGCGTCGCACGCGTCGGTGCAGACGGTGTCGCCGATGGTACACGCCGCGATGCAGGTCGTGTGGGCGTCGTGGGCGTTCTGATCGCACATCGACTTGGCGCCGTTGGCGGCGAGGTCACACGCGGTCTTCGCGCTGTTCGCGGCGAGGTCGCACGCGGTCTTCGCGTTGTTGGCGGAGAGGTCGCACGCGGTCTTGGCGGTGTCGGCGGTGCCGTGGCAGGTCGTATTGGCCGCAACACAGCCGCACACATCGCTCACGTCGCACGTGGTGCAGACCGTGACGTTGACCGCCGTGGTGCGCACGCTGTAGTCGACCGTGTCGAAGCCCTTGCCGCCGACGATGTTGTCGGGGCCGACCGTCGCGGTCTGGACGAACTTGTCGTCGCCGTCGCCGCCGTCGAGCAGGCTCGCGCCCTTGCCGCCGGTGAGGGTGTCGGCATCGGGGCCGCCGTACGCCGAGAACGTGATCGTCGAGTCGAGTGCGGTGCCGGTGGTGCCGTTGCCGCCGTCGGCCGAGATCGTGTCGGCGCCGACGCCGGTCGAGACCTTGACGTCGATGATGCCGGACATCTTCACGTCGGGCGAGGTGTCGCCGTTGACGTTGATCCAGCTGAACGCCAGGACGGGCCCCGCCGTGTACGTGCTACCGAGGTAGATCTTGTCCGCGCCGCTCGAGCCGCGAACGATGAGCGACGAGCCGGCGCCGAGTGACAGCGTGATGCCGGGGGTGACCACGTTGGCGACCGTCGCGCCGAGCGCGTACGTGCCTTTGATGTAATCGAGGAACACCTTCTCGGTGCCGGTGTGCGCCACGTCCTCGGTGATGTTGATCTTGTAGGTCGAAGGCACCGCGCACTCCGCACCGCCGCCGGTCTGGCCGTCCGCGATCACGAGGCCGTCGGCCGCGCGCAGCGCGACGTACACCGTCTCGCCGCCGCGTGGCGACAGCGTCATCGTCGAGGTTCCCGAGTTGATCGTGCAGGCATTGGTGAGCAGCGGGAACGTCTCCTCGCTGATTCCATCGTAGCCCTGGGGATCGACAGACCAGGGGTCGCTGCCACCGCAGCCGGCAACAAGCCCACCCGCCATCAGGAGCACGAGCTTGCTCTGATTGCGTGGGTTGGGGTTCTGACTTCGTGACTTCGACATACCTGGTTCCTGTTCCTTTTTGTGGAGACTGAAATCTCGTGTTCCGTTACTTCTCGAAGTGGGACTCGACCGGCTCCGGACCTTGTTGAGCGCGGTACGGGTGGGCGTGCGCGGCGCGATGCGGGCCTGGCGCAGGCGTTGGGGCTACGGACGGGTAGCGGACAACGTGTAGTCGCCGTGCCTGGCCGACGAGAAACCGTCGACCGAGATCACGAACAGGCCAGCGCCGGCCGGAATGTTCGCGCTCACCGTGGACTGGAACGAGCAGGTGTCGTCGTCGCACATCACGGCTTCGCTCCCCGGCATCTGGAGCGACAAGATCGTGTCGAACATGGTGCCCGCGCAGGTCGAGCCCTGGAATGTTCCGCCCGCATCGTTCGGGCAGGTCCGCCACCAGTACGAGTTCTCCGCGCCGCCGCCATCGCAGGCGTACAGCGTGCCGAACCCGGTCGAGCTGGTCGTGCCGGTCACCGTGCTCGTGCCCTGCGCGAGGGCGCCGACCGTGCCGTTACCGACCTCGACGTGCTGAAAGTGGATGTTCGCGGCGGCCTGGCCGGACATCACGAGGTAATGCGTACCCGGATCGAGCAGCGCCACCACTTGCGACTGCCCCGTTCCGCAGGCGCCGGTGCTGCACACCGCATCGCCCGGGGTCGTCGACGCCGTGCGCGCGGTCGAGCACGAAGATGCGAAGTACAGCGCGGTATTCCCGGTCGCGTCGAACGTATCGGCATACACCAGCTCGCGCCGGCTGAGCTCGAACTTGAAGAACACGTCGGGCTGCCCGGCGGTCCCGCACGGCGCCGCGAGGTTGGCCTGCGCGCCGACGGGGTTCGCCGCCAGCTGCACGTGCATGGTCGAGATGTTGATCGCCGTCGCGTTCGCGCACAGATCGTTCGCCGCCGCCACCGGACCCGGCCCGCCGCCGTCGATCGGGTTCGAGCTGGCATCCACACCGGCGTCAATGCCGTTGTTCGGATTGCTGTCGTTGGGCGGGTTGCTGTCGTTGGGCGGGTTGACCGGCGCGTCGGGATCCATGCCTGAAGGACCGCCGCCCCCACCACCGCAGCCCGCAACCAACACCACGATCAGAAATCGCTTGATTCGATCCATGCGCCGTGGGGTCAGCAAGCGCGATACCAACGCGCCGGTGCATGGTTTCGAGCGCTTGAGGTAGCGCACGGGTGCCGGCGTCAACCCGCTCGCGAGCCTCACCCGGCGACATTGACGGCGTGCTCGGCGCTGCGCCGTCATCCGATCTACGAGTCATCGTCGAACGAGCACCACCTCACGCGGGCGCCGTCTCTCAGGCCGGGATCGCGACCGGGAGCACCGTGCCCTCGAGCTGCGCCGCGCCGATCGCGAGATAGAGCGCGCCGCCGGAGACCGACAGCTCCCAGCGGTTCACTCGATCGAGCGTTGCGGCGATCGCATCGAGCAGCTCGGGAGACAGCGCGCGCAGCGCGAGCTCGTCGGCGCGATGCACGCCGCGCTCGGCGATCGCCTCGGCGAGCTGCTCCACGTTCTTCCACGCGTACACCACCACGCGCGGCGCCAGCTTGGTCGCCTTGTGCAGCCGCTCGGGCGACGGTGATCCGACCTCGATCCACGCCTGCAGGTCGCCGCGCAGGTCGCGCTGCACGATCGCCGGCTCGTCGTCGTCGGACACGCCGCCGCGGCTGAACTCCACGCCCTCGCCGTGCTCGAGCGCGCGCGCGATCACGCGGGCCACCAGGAACCGCTCGCTCTCCGACGGGTGCTGCGCGACTCGCCAGTCGAGCTGCTCGTACACCGCGCGATCCGCGTCGGCCAGTGCGATCTCGAACCTGCGGAGCGTCGCGGGCAGCGCCATACCGCATCCTACTGCGCGCGACTCTCGCGCGTCACGACCGGCAATACATCGTCGTGATCGCGCCGCAGCGCTCGCAGCGATAGCGCCGCACCACCAGCTCGCGGTCGCCGAGCGTCGCGCGGCTGTCATCGAGCGGGCGCGCCGCACGGCCGCAGCCCCGACAGCGGACCGTCGCCGGCGGATCCTCGAGCGCGGTCTCCGGCGCTTCCCCGGGTGCGTACGCGGGCACCTCGAGCCTGGGCCGCGCTGCCTCGCGCAACTCGCGCCACTGGCGCAGCTCGCGCGGCCGCGGCAGCAGCCCGAACCGCCGATCGAGCGCGACCCCCACCGCGATCACGACTGCCACGATCCCGATCGTGCCGAGCACGACCCAGATCGTCATTCGTGCGGCTCGACCTGGACCTCGACCGCGAGCGTTTCCCCGCCGCCGCCGACGAAGATCGTCCCGCTCGTCGGCGTGGCGTCGAGGTAATTGCGCCCGATCGCGATCCGGATGTGGTCCGTCTGCGTCAGGATGCCGTTCGTCGGATCGAAGCCTTTCCACCCGACCTGCGGCAGGTACAGCTGCACCCACGCGTGCGACGCTTCACTCTGGCGCTGGTGCGGCTCGAGCTCCGCCGACTTCGGCCCGGTGTAGATGTACCCGCACACGTAGCGCGCCGGCACACCGAGCAGCCGTGCCAGGCAGATGAACAGATTCGTGAAGTCCTGGCACACGCCGCGCCGGTTCACGTAGGTGTCGAACGCCGTCGTCAGCACGTTCGTCGTCCCCTGCTGATACGCGAACTCGCGGTGGATCGTGTCGTTGATATCGAGCAGCGTCGCGAGCAGGTCGTACTCGTTGCGCTTGACGAAGCTCATCGCATACTCGGCGAGCTCGGCCAGCTCGGTCTCCGGGAGCTCGGGCGGCAACAGGAACGGGTCGAGCACCTGGCGCTGCCACGGCATCCACACCAGCGGGATCGACGAGCTCACGTGCAGCGGCCCCGAACCGAAGCCCAGCGGGTCGATATCGAGCACCTCGATCACGCTGCGCGACTCGATCACCATCTCCTGAAACGGGGAGTCGATCGAGATCCGCCGCACGCGATTGCCGAACACGTCCTCGTACTCGCGGCTCTGGTGCGGCACCGACACCGTCAGCTCGTGCGAGCGCACCGCCTGCATGCGGTCGTGCGGCGGCGTCAGGCGCAAGAGGTGCGTCGAGCGCTCCACCGGCTGCGCGTACTTGTAGATCGTGCGGTGCACCACGTCGAACGTCCTGGACACCGTGCGCGCAGGCTGCCAGCGCGCGCGCGGCGTCTCGAGCACGCCGCCGCTCGAGTGCTCGCCGATCACCGCGCCCTCGCGGATGACCAGCACATGCCCGGGCTCCAGCTGGCGCCACTTGATCGCGCGCTCCGCATCGCCGTCGCGCGGATCGAGCTGCGCGCTGCACACGATCGCGCCCTTGCGGCTCTTCGCGCCGCGGCGGGTGAGGTCGACATCGAGGTCATCGTCGCCGAACGCGATCTTCTCGTACGGCGGCGCGAGCGTCCCGAGCCACAGCGGGATGCCGCGCCGGTCGGCGTGCACGAGCAGGTCGCGCCCGTCGGTCAGGCACATCGACATCCCGCCGCCCTCGTTCAGCGCGCCGATCCACCCGAGCAGCACCGCGAGGTCGACCTGCGTGAGGCTGCGCCAGCCGCGCTCGACGAACCGATTGAGCAGCCCGCAGAAGATCGACTCGGTGTCCGTCGAGCCCACCGGCTCGAACGGCCCCGGAATATCCGCCGGCTTGCGATCCAGGCTGCCGGCGTGCGCCATCACCCAGTCCCGCCGCGCCCACGTCCGCCCGAATGGCTGCGTGTTCGCATCCGACAGCGCGCCCCACGTCGCATGGCGAATGTGCAGCACGAACAGGTTCGACTCCACCTGCTCCCACGCGAGCGCCAGCTGGCTCCGGATCGACGTCTGCGGCGGCGCCGGCTCCTTCAGGATCGCCACCGACGGCTCGCCCTTCGGGTAATACCCGAGCCCCCAGCCGTCGGGCAGCGTGCGCCCCGGTTCGAGGCAGCGCAGCGTGAACGATGGCGCGAGCTCGCCCTCGAACGACATCGCGAGCAGGTTGGGCACGACGCCACTCTAGCCAATTCCACCGCTCGAGGCACCGCATGCGCCCGCTCGCCGCCGGGATCGCCTCGGGCGGCCGCGCTACCTCTTGCGCGCCTTCTTCGCGACCGGGGGCCTCGCCTTGCCGGCTGGCCTGGTGACCGGCTTGCCGGCGAGCTTGGCGATTCGATCGGCGCGCTTCTGGACGTCGTCCATCGTGTCGAGCGTGAAGACCTTGGCGTGGCCGAGCTCGTCGAGCAGGAAGCGAGCGGTTTCGGCGGTCTGCTCGTCGAGAGCGCGCGCGAGCGACGCGGGCGCTGGGTCGAACGTGTGCCAGACCGCGCCGCCGCGACGCGGGTCGACCTCCCAGAAGCCGGCGAGCAGGCCGTCGATGACGATCGTACGCGAGAGGACGTGGCTCGCCTTGCCGACCGGCTCGCTGATGTCCTTGCCGCCCCAGATGTCGGCCTCGATCGCATGGTGCCGTGGGTCGGCCACCGCCGAGACGCTGTGGTTGACCAGGTAGTTGTCCTCGAATGCGAGCAGCGCCCGGCCGCGCGGAGGGGGCGGTTTGGTCGCTCTGTCCGCCGTCCGGACGTAGGCCTCGCCGATGCCTTCGACCGCGATCGGCGCGGCATCGAGCTTGCCGATCGCCGTCTTCAGATCGCGCTGGGCGCGCCCTGACCAGGCTGACAGCTGGGCGAGCGTTGCCGGCCCAGCAAATCCCAGGAACGCATCGACGACATGGGCGATCCGCTGGTCGTGATCGCGCGCGGGCGCGGCCAGCTTGCCTGCCGTCTTGCGCCACAGATAGCGCTCCGAATCGAGCCTGCCGCCGTCGAGCGTGCGCTCGATCTTGCCGGCGAATTCGAGCAGCCGCAGCGCGAGCGGCAGCGGCGACGACAGCCCGACCTTCTTGCCCGCGTCGCCGAAGCTCGGGATGTCGCCGCGGAACGCCTTGCGGATCGCATCGGGCGTCAACGGCTCGGTCAGCGTGGCGAGCACCGCGGGCGCCAGCGCCTCGACGACCGCGATCGTCTTGCCGATCTTGGCCAGCTCCTTCTCGGTCTGCGTCCGCCATACCTCGGCGTTGAGCGCCAGGAGATCCGGCACCGCCGCCGACGGAATCAGGTAGATGCAGCCGCGCACGGCCGGCTGCACGCGCAGCTCACCCGCGGTGACGGCGGCGTCGAGCTCTGCGCGCGTCATCCCCGGCCGCCGGGCGCGCGCGGCGATGTACACGTCGGTGCCGCCGAGCGTGCGCAGCCAGCCCGAGTCGCCGATCACCGTCGCGAGCGAGCCTTTCGTCGCGCCCGCGAGCGCTTGCTTGTGCCACCACAGGGCTCGCGCCTGGGCGAGCGTCATCGTTTCCGGCATGTGCCTCCTGACCAGAGAGTCATCATCGTACGTCGTCCGCCGATGGGATGCCGATCGCGCAGCCCAGGACTTCTCCGATCGTGCTCGACCGGCGCGCGGCGCGCGATTTGGGCCCGCGGCGGCGCGCTTCGGCGGTATTCCGCTCACCGCCTTCGAGGTCAGTGACCTCGCCGCCGAGCACGTGCGGCTCAAGGAGCGCGGCGTGGTCTTCACGGTCGAGCCGACCGACGCCGGTGCGGTCCGCATCGCGATCTTCGCCGATACCTGCGGCAACCTGATCCAGCTCTACCAGCCGCTGTCCCCCGCGTAGCGG
>DATIPJ010000599.1:0-1792 GCA_035472155.1 Kofleriaceae bacterium | reverse complement strand
TCGATCGTCTCGCGCAAAAGACCGCCGAGCTCGCTCAGCATCTCGACCGCGCCCGCGTGCGCGCCGGTGCGGACCTGCATCGCGATCGTGTTGAGCGTGTTGAACAGGAAGTGCGGCCGGATCTGCAGGCGCAACGCATCGAGCTGCGCGTGCGCCAGGCGGACCTCGAGCTCGGCGCGAGCGCGCCGCAGCCCGAGCGTGTGGTGCAGCGCGATCACCGCGGCGTACGCGAGCACCACGACGAAGCTGACCTTCAGCGAGACGATCCACCAGCCGAACCAGAACGGCAGCTTCGCCATCGCCGTGCCGACCAGCCGCGCCAGGCCGAGCACGATCAGCGCGTGGCCGACCGCGAGCGCGATGCACGCCGCCACGTGCCATGGCAGGTTGCGCGCGCCGCCCCGCGCCAGCAGCGGCCGGCGGTCTGCGAGCCGCCCGAGCGCCGGCGTGACCGCCGCCCACAACCACCACGGCGGGATCTGGGCCAGGTATACCGCCGGCGGGTCCGGGCGGTCGTACGACAAGAGCCACACCTGCAGCGCCGAGAGCACCCCCGGCAGGCTCCAGGCCAGCAGCAACAGAGCCGCGCGGCGCATCCCGCAAGCATGCCTCGCCCGGCCGGGCCGCAAAAGCGTTGCAGCGAGCGGTCGCCGAGGTGCAGCGGGCGGCCGAGGGCGGTCAGAGGTGGGACAGGTCGAGCGTGGCCTGCCAGATGTCGGTCGGCCCGAGGATGCCGATGATCCACGGCTGGTCCGCGGCGATGCGGCTCGAGTACCAGGTGAGCAGGAACCGATGGCGATCGATCGGGGCGACGCCCGCGTACGAGGTGTCGCCGGCCGAGGGCAGCTCGCCGCGCTCGACGATCGCGAGGTCGCCGCCGTCGAGGTCGCCGGTCAGCTCGTAGAGCGAGGTGCGCTTGCGGGCCTCGGGCTCGAGCAGGTGCTTGCGCGCCACCACGAACAGCCGCTCGCCGTAGAAGAACGCGACCGGGCCGTCGAGCCGTACGCCGCGCAGCTCGCGCGAGCAATCCCAGTGCTCGAACGGTGGCGCGGCCCAGCAGATCTTGGTGCGCAGCCGCCCCGCGTTGCCGAGGAGCTCCTGGTTGTTGCCGTCGAGCCGCACCAGCGCGAGCAGCTTGCCCGACGGCACGAACACCAGCTCGGTCTCGAGCGGCGTGTCCTCGGCGGCGCCGTAGATCTGCGCGCCGGGCTTCCAGTGGTTGCCGTCGGCCGACGAGAACAGCTTCACGCTCTTGTCGCCGTCCTCGTAGGCCGCGGTGTAGTGCACGCCGTGCGCGTCGTCGCGGATGCGCCAGAAGCTCCAGGTCGGAGGGCCGATCGGCGCCAGCGGGCTCCACGTCTTGCCGCCGTCGGGCGACACGCTGCCGACCGCGATCGTGTCGACCCCGCTGTCGCGCAGCGAGTTGACCTGCAGGCGGGTGAGCGCCTTGACCGCGAGCCGGCCGCCGATCTGGTAGAAGCTCGGGTCGCGCAGATCGCGGTCATCGATCGCCGGGATCACGGCGAGCTTGCGCCAGCTCTTGCCGTGGTCGTCGGAGCGCGAGACCAGGAGCGAGCTGTTCGGCCCGAGGATCTGGCTCATCGCAGTGCGATGTACGAGGTACGTTGCGCCGTCGAACGTCGTCAGGTCGGTGTTCTCGTTATGCCGGCAGACCTGGCTGCGGCAGTCCGTGGCGGCGGCGTGATCTCCGTCGACGAGGATGCGCGGATCACTCAGCCAGCCTCCACTGCAGCCGGCGAGCAGCGCGAGCCATACATACGATCTCATGACC
>DATIPJ010000598.1:0-7819 GCA_035472155.1 Kofleriaceae bacterium | reverse complement strand
CCGGGGCAGCTCTAGCTGCTCGTGGACATAGGTGCTCAGCGCCTTTCCGAAGTCGATCCCCGACTCGGTCGCTGCGATCACCAGGTCGATGCGGCCGCGCTCGTCGGCGGACAGCGCTGCGATCAGCGGGCGGGCCGCATTGACCGCGTGGGTCACCGCGTCCTCGCACGGCAGGCCCACGGACTTGCGCTGCATCATGAGGTTGTCGAACCGCTTCACGTCCAGCCGTCGGGCCTCGAACAGCGCCCGCACGTCGAACGTCGCGCAGCCCGCGTACACGTTGATCGCCTCGATTCCAACCCTCATTGCACTCCGCTTTCTCCGGGTAGACCGGCGCTCGCGCGCGCCACGACGAACACCACGGGTCGCTCCTCGGGTGCGGCGATGCGCTCGCCGAGATCGTCGCCATGGAACGCGATATCGGCGAACCCGGCGGCGCTCAGGAGCGCCGCGATCCGCGACGCCGGGTAGGCGCGGTTGTAGGTCGCGCCGACCCGTTTGCGATAGTGCCCCTCGCCGACCTGCTCGAAGCACACCAGCTCGCGCCGCGCGATCGCCGCTGCCGGATCGTAGCTGCGCCGGCGGACCACGAAGAGCTCGGCGCCGGCCGGACCGGCGAACGAGAAGCTGTCGCAGTCGCCCCAGGTCTCGAGAAGCACCCGCATGTTGAGGTCGAACACGAACCAGCCGCCGTCGACGAGCGCGCGCCGGACGCAGCCGAACGCGGCGGCGAGCGCGGCCTCGTCGCGCAGGTGGTTGACGACGTTGAAGATCGCGGTGGCCGCATCGAACCGACGCCCGACGGTGAATCCGGTGGCGTCGGCGCGGCGGAGCTCGACGCGTCCTTCGACGTCGCCGCGCGCCACGTTGCGCGCGGCGGCGAGCAGCATGGGCGCCGAGTGGTCCAGCGCCAGCACGGTCCACCCGCGGTTCGCGAACTCGACCGCGAGCTGGCCGCTGCCGCAACCGATGTCGAGCAGCGCGGGCGGCCGGCTCGCGATCCGGCTCTCGAGGAACGCGCGGACGCGCGGCGCGACCACCACCGAGAAGTTGGTCCCCCCGATCGCGTGCTCGACCGAGAAGTCGTAGAGCTCGGCGATGTCGTCGTAGCCGACCATCACGGTGCTCCGAGCAGGGCCCGCGTGAGCTCGCGCGCCAGGCCGGCGACGTGGGGCTCGCGGAAGATGCTGTAGTGGTCGCCCGCCAGCGCGCGGACCTCGACCGCACCGAATCGCCGCCAGCCCAGCGTCGGGTCGCCGTAGGCCGGGTGCGCGCGGAAGCTGGCCGGCGGGTCGCCCGCTGCGCGCAGCACGGTGACGCGCGAGCGGATCGGTTGCGGGCAATAGCTGTCCAGCGCGCGCATGTTGAGGCGATAGACCTCGTAGAGGTGCTTGAGCTCCCTGGCGCCCACCTCCTCGTCGAACAGGTTGCGGTTTCGCAGGTACGGCAGCAGCTGCTCCACGCCGGCGAGCGGCACCGCGGCGAGCGGCGGTCCGACGGCATCCGGGTTGCCGCCCTCGAGGTCGGTCACGAAACCGTAGAGCAGCTCGCTCTCGCTGGGCTTGCGCTCACCGGACGGTGCCCAGCTATCGATCAGCGCGAGCGTCGCGACCTGCTCGTCGGTGCGCTCGAGGATCTCCGCCATGGCGAAGGTGACCACGCCACCGAACGACCACCCGGCGAGGTGATAGGGGCCGCGCGGCTGCACCGCGCGCACGAGCGCGAGGTACTCGTCGGCGAGATCGCGCACCCCGAACTGGCGATGATCCAGCTCGCGCAGGCGGCGCGCGTCGATGCCGTACACGGTCCGGCCGCCCACGAGGTGACGGACCAGCGCGCGGTAGGCGAGCGTGTGACCGCCGACCGGGTGGATCAGGAACAGCGGCGGCTGCTCGCTGCCGCCCCGCTCGAGCAGAACCAGACCGGACGAGGCCGCGCCGTTGCCATCGACTCGCTCGTCGAGAATGCGCGCGAGCGCTCGGATCGTGCTGTGCTCGGCGATGCTGGAGACCGGGAGCGAGATCTCGAAGCGCCGGGCGATCCGCGCCATCAGGCGCACCGCCGCGAGCGAGTGTCCGCCGGCATCGAAGAAATCCGTGGTGACGTCGAGGTCGGTCACCCCCAGCACCTGCTGCCACAGCACGCGCAGCGCCTCCTCGGTGCGCGAAAGGATCGGACTGCGATCGCCGCCGTCGCACGCCAGCGCGGCCGGCAGGCGGTCGCGCGCGATCTTGCCATTGCTCGTCATCGGGAAGCTGGGCAACACCACGACGTGGCGAGGCACCATGTACGACGGCAGGCGCGCCGCGAGCGCCGCCCTGACCGCCGACGTGACATCCTCGTCGGCGCTGCCCGTGACGTAGACCACCAGCTGGCGATCGCCGCTCGGCGTCACCGGCGCGAGCGCGATGCAATCGCGCTGGTCGAACACCTGCCGCACCGCGGCCTCGATCTCGCCGAGCTCGATGCGGTGACCGTGGATCTTCACCTGGCCATCGCGCCGCCCCAGGAAGCGGATCGAGCCGTCCCCGAGGTAGCAGCCGAGATCGCCGGTGCGATACAGCCGTTCTCCGGTGGAGGGATGGATCACGAAGCTGGCCGCCGTGCGCACCGGGTCGCGCCAGTAGCCGCGAGCCAGCCCGAGCCCGGCGATGTACAGCTCGCCGGGCACGTGATCCGGACAGGGCGCGTACGTGGCGTCGAGTACGTGGAAGCGCTGGTTCAGCAGCGGCCGCCCGTACGGGATGCTCGGCCAGTGCGGATCGACCTGCTCGATCGCGTGCGCGATCGACCAGATGGCGCACTCGGTCGCGCCGCCGAGGCTGGACAGCTCGACGCCGGAGATCCGGCGCCGCAGGCGGTCGGGAAGTCCGACCGGGATCCAGTCGCCGCTCATCATGATCAGTCGCAGCGAGCTCAGCGCGTCGGACGGCTGGCCCGCGAGGTGCTCCTCGATCATGTCGACGAACGCCGGCACCGAGCTCCACAGGGTCACGCGCTCGTCGCGGACCCACGCGGCGAGTCGCTCGGGATCGCGTGTGTCCCCGGGGTCGGGGATGACGACCGTCCCGCCCGCCCCGAGCACGCCGAACAGGTCGTAGACGGATAGATCGAAGCTCAGCTCCGAGATCGCGATCGCGCGGTCGGCGCTGCTCACGCGATAGCGCCCGGTGATGTCGGCGATCGTGTTGACCGCGGCGCGGTGCTCGATCATCACGCCCTTGGGGGTTCCCGTCGAGCCAGAGGTGAACAGCACGTAGGCGAGGTCGGACGGCCGCGCGCGCATGGCCGGGCCGTCGTCGGCGCGAGCGGTGTCGTCGAGGTCCGCGGTGGTGACCGACCGGCGACGCACGTTGTCCGGAAGCCGGACTTCTGGCACCTGCTGGGTGAGCGCGAGGGTCACCTCGCCGAGCGCGGCGAGCGCGTGGATCCGCGCCTCGGGCAGGTCGGCATCGATCGGTAGATACGCCGCGCCGGCCTCGAGCACGCCGAGCACCGCGGCGACCTGCTCCCAGCCCTTGGTCATGACCACGGCGACCAGCTGGTCGCGCTGGACGCCGGCATCACGCAGCCAGCGCGCGACGGCGCGACTCGCGCGGCGCAGCTCGCCGTACCGGATCCGCCGCGCGCGGCTGACCACCGCAATGGCGTCCGGGTGGCGCGCCGCCGCGACGAGGAATCCGTCGTGGAGCAGCGCGTCCGGCGCCGGAGCATCGGTCGCGTTGGCGGCTTCCCGCGTGCGCGCTTGCTCGGGAGGAAGCGCCACCTCGAGCGGCCGGTCCCAGGCCGGCGAGCCGCCCGCGAGCGCGTGCAGCGCGCGCCGCATGCCCAGCAGCATGTCGTCGATCACGCCCGGGATGAACAGCGGCTCGAGCACCGCCCACCGGATCTGCAGCGCGCCCTGGTATTCGAACACGGCGCAGTCGAGCGTCACCTGCGGGGTCTGCACGCCGTCGAACATCAGCCGCGTGCCTGGAGGCCGCTCGGCGGTGGCGCTGGTCGCGCTGGTGGCGCCGGCACCGATCAGGCTCGTGAACACCACCGGCATGCCCGGCTCGACGCGGCGCAGCCGGCGGTTGCGCTCGCGCTGCACGGCCAGCCCGTTGAACACGGCGTGCTCGAGCGCAGCCTGCTGGACGTCCTGCAGGCGCCGCGCGCAGGCGGCGAACGACTCGGCGGCGATCTCGGTGTCCAGGAGGATCGTCGAGGACAGGTTTGCGATCAGCCGATCCACGTGGGCATGCAGCGCGAGCCGGTTGAAGTGCAGGACGTTCACGCAGAACCGCGGGCTGGTGCTCCAGCGCGCCAGGACCGAGGCGAACACCGCGTAGACCGCACTCGACGCGGTCACCCCCCGCGATGCCGCGATCTGCTTGATCGCTGCCCACCGAGCGGGCTCGACGACGATCGCCTTGTCGGTGAGGGTCGCGTCGCGGATCGCGCCCGGAGCCGATGCGATCGGCAGCTGCGGCGCGGGCGGTAGCTCGTCGAGCCGCGCCAGCCAGTAGCGCTCTGCGCGGCGATACGATTCGCAGTCCACCAGCGCCGCGACCCCGGACATGTAGTCCGCGACATCGACATCGATCGCCGGCAGCTCGGCCCGAGGATCTCGGTACAGCTGATCGAGCTCGTGGAAGAACTGCCAGGTGCTCAGGCCGTCCATGAGCACCAGCGCGATGTTGTAGTGCAGGACCCAGCGATCGGGGAGCGCGAGCGCGGTGAGCTCGATCAGCGGCCACCGCCGCGTGCTCGGGCTGCGCCGGCGCAGCTCGTCGCGATGGCGCGCCAGTGCGGCCGCGGCGGCCTCCGGGTCGAGCGTGCGGTGGTCGACGAGCACCGGCGTGAGATCCGGGGCGCGTTCGAGCACGCGCCAGTCGCCCCCGTCGTCGACGACGGCGCGCAGCATGGGGTGGCGCTCCGTCATCTGCCGCCATGCGCGCTGCCAGCGCTCGACGTCGAACTCGTCGACCTCGAGCTCGAAGTACTGATGAGCGACCATGCCGCCGAGGGCGAAGTCGTCGCCCTCGCCGAGCAGGTAGGCGCGCTGCAGGTCGGTGGCGGCGAACCCGGCGGCGAGGCGCGCCGGATCGTGCGTGACCCGAGGCAGCGTATCGACGAGGGCGCAGGTCTCGGCACCGACCAGCCCGGCGGCGTGCGCAGCGAGCGCCGCCGGCGTGGCCTGCTCGAACAGCGCGCGCGGCGTCAGCGCCACACCGAGCCGCTGGCCGAGCTCGCCTGCGAGGCGAGCGGCGACGAGCGAATCGATCCCGAGCTCGGTGAACGGGCGAGCCGGATCGTAGGCCGCGGGATCGAGCGCGAGGAGCTCGAGCAGCGCCTCGCGGATGACCGCCGTGGCCGGCTGGCCCGACGCGTCCGGCGACGGCGGCGCGGCCGCTCGTACCGGCGCACCCGGACCTGCGCCGCGCGGGACGATCGCGAACGCGGTGCGCCGGAACGCGTAGCCCGGCGCGTGCACGCGGCGCGCGCCCGGAGCGACGCCGGCGAGCTGGGAGCGTGCGCCGCCGGTCACCCAGCGCTGCGCCCAGGCGTCGGCGGCGAGCGGCTCGCCGGGATGCGCGGATGCACCGTTGCGGCCGCCCGCGTGCGACGGGCGCGCCACCACGCCGCGCGCGACCCCGCGGAGCTCCGGCCCGCCCGCGGCGAGCCGTCGCAGCGCCTCGACGACGTCGTGGCGATCGACGGCGACCACGGCTGCGCGATGCTCCATCGCATCGCGCCCGACCCGCAGCGTGTGCGCGAGATCGCCGACGGCGATCTCGGGGTGAGCGGCGATGAACGCGGCCAGCCCCGCTGCGTTTGCGCGCAGGCGTTCCTCGTCGCGCGCCGACACCACGATCACGTCGGGTGCTCCCGCGAGCTCGCGCGACCGCGGCTGCGTGGGCCATTCCTCCAGCACGAGGTGAGCGTTCACGCCGCCCCACGCGTAGCTGTGAATGGAGGCGCGTCGCAGCATGGGCTGTCCGTGCGCATCGACCGGGAACCAGGCCCGCCGCCGGGTGTTGAGGTACAGCGGCCCGCCCTCGAGATGCACGTGATCGCTGGTGCGCTCGACGTGGATCGTCGGCGGCAGCTCGCGCGCCTGCATCGCGAGCAGGATCTTGATCACGCCCGCCATGCCCGACGCGGGGTCGAGGTTTCCGATGTTGGGCGACAGGCTCCCGACCGCGCAGCTCGCCGGCGGGCTGCCGGCCTCGCCGAGCACGCGGGCGAGCGCACCGAGCTCGACCGCGTCGAGCAGCGGGTTACCGACGCCGTGCAGCTCGACGTACGAGATCGCGCCGCCCGCCGCACCCGCCGCGCGATAGGCGTCGCGAATCACCTCGGCCTGCATGTCGGGGTTGGGCGCGCTGAGCGAGCTCGCGCGTCCGCCGTGGTTGACGGCGCCGCCGATCAACACGCCATGGATCGGATCGCCGTCGCGCACCGCCGCGTCGAGCGCCTTCAGCACCACCGCGCCGACGCCCTCCCCGGTCACCGATCCGGTCGCATCGCGATCGAACGCGCGGCACCGTCCGGTCGACGACAGCATGCCGTTCGCGAGGCCGCCGATCAGGTAGCTCGGCGAGTAGATCACCGACACACCGGCCGCGACTGCGTGCTCGCACTCGCCGGCGTCGATCGCTCGCGCGGCCCGGTGGATCGCCACGAGCGAGCCCGTGCACGAGGTATCGATCACCTCGCTGGGGCCGCGCCAGTCGAACCAGTACGATGCCCGGTTGGCGAGCATGCACATCGCGGTCGACGTGCTGTAGAACGGGTCGCTCGGATCCGCGAGCCCGGCGTGCTCGTTGTTCTCGACGCCGATGAACACACCGGTCCGGGTGCCGCGCAGTGCGCCGGGCGCGATCGCAGCGTCCTCGACCGCGCTCCACACCGATTCGAGCACCAGGCGCTGGCGCGCGTCCATGCACGCAGCCTCGCGCGGCGAGATCTTGAAGAACTCGGCATCGAATGCGTCGGCGTCGTCGATCAAGCCGACCCGAGGTGTCGCGCCTGGAGGAAACGCGCTGGCGTCGAGGTGCGTATCGCTCCATCGATCGTGTGGAGGTTCGCTCAGCGACTCCACTCCCTCTGCCAGGTTGGCCCAGAACTGCTCGAGCGAGCGCGCGCCTGGAAACCGGCCGCTGATCCCGATGATTGCGATCGGCGGATAGCCAGTCGTTGGTCGCGTGTCGAGCGCCGGGCTCGGCGCGGGCGTGGGCGCTGGCGTGGGCGCCGGGGTGGGCTCGGTGCGCGCTCCGCCGTACACCGCTGCCACCGCCGCGGGGAATTCCCGGGCGATCGCGCGCGCGAGCGCGTCGGCGCTCGGGTTGGCGAAGAACAGCGTCGGTGCGATGTCCACGCCGAGCGTGGCCGCGATCGTGGTGATCAGCTCGCCCGCCACGACGGATTCCATCCCCAGCTCGGAGAGATCGACACAGGGATTGAATGCTGCGAGATCGATGTGCAACGTCGCGGCCGCGGCCGCGCAGAACGCGGCACAAAACGCATCGACACCGTCGTCGCCGTGCGCGGCCGGGCTCCGCGTCGGGCCTGCGGCGATCGGATCTGCGGGCGCATCTCCGCCGCGCTCCGCCAGCACGACGGCGTCGCCGCCGGCCGCTTCACCCACGATCTCGGCGGTCGAGAAGCCGGCCTGCGCGAGCCGGCTCTGCCACGGCAGCGCTTGCGGCCCCACCATCAGGAGCAAGCCTCCTGGTCGGAGGGCACCGTGCACCTGACGCAGCCGCGCGGCGCTGTCCTCGCCCAGCCAGCGCGTCGCGACGAGGGCCAGATCGGCCCAGGCCGCGCCGTGGCC
>DATIPJ010000597.1:0-3780 GCA_035472155.1 Kofleriaceae bacterium | reverse complement strand
CTCGAGCGGCGAAGCCGCGAGGACCAGGATGACAGGCGAGAGCGCGAAGCGCTCGAGCGCGATCAGCCGCTGGCGGCGGTGCGCGCGGGGCTCGCGGCGCGCCACGAGGATGTGCGCGTGCGGGCGGTCGAGGCGCTCATTCCTCTCGCGCCGGCCTCGGTGATCGCCGCGGGGCTCATCGCCGATGCGCTGCGCGATCCGCATCCGACCGTGCGGCGGCGCGCGTTCGCCGCGCTGCGCGAGGTCGCGCGCGATCCGGCGGAGGCGATCCGCACGGCGCTGGCGCGCGGCACGCCGGATGTCCGTGCCGAGGCGCTGCTCGCGCTCGGCTTCGCGCGGCCGGGCGGCGGGCCTGAAGCGCGCGCGCTCGCCGCCGGTGCGTTCGACGACGCCGACCCCGGCGTGCGGACGTCGGCGTTCCTCGCTGCGGTGATGCTGCGGCCCGCGCTCGCCGCGCGGCTGGTCGCCAAGGTGCCCAGCGTCGCCGAATCGCTCCAGCGTGTCGCGCGCGACACGGGCGCGCCGCTCGCGCTGCCGGCGGACACCGGGGCGCCGCTCGATGACGAGCTGCTCGAGCCGCTGTTCGCGCAGCTGGCGTGCCGGAGCGCTGACGCCGCGATCCGCGGCGCGGGCTGCTTGCTCGCGCTCGGCGATCCGCGCGCGATCGGCGCCGTGCTGCAGCTGACCCGCGAGGCGGATCCGGCGCTGCGCCGCGGCGCCACGTCGAACCTGGTGCTCGCGCTCGCGACCTGGCCCGACGACGATCGCCTCGCCGGGCGGCTGTGGTGGCTGCTCGACGATCCCGACGCCGAGGTCCGTGCGTTCGCATTCGACGCGCTGGCCAAGGCAGCCGCCGCCGGCGGGCCCGAGGGCGAGCTCGAGCTCGCCGAGACCGCGCTGCGCGCCAGCCAGGAGGACATCCGCGTCCGCGCGCTCCAGATCCTGGTGCGCGTCGGTGCGCCGGGCAGCGCGCTGGGAGCGGTCACCCGGGCGCGCGCCGATCGCCTGCTCGGCGACGCGCTCGACGACGAAGCGCCGCAGGTCCGCAGCGAAGCGTTTCGCACGCTGTGGGCATGGCAGGGCGCCGATCCGGCCGTTCCCCTCGAGCGCGGTGCGCGCAGCCGGCACGCCGACCTTCGCGCGCAGGTCGTCGCCGAGATCGATCGCCGCCGCCAGGCGAGCCAGTCGACGCCGGTGCTCGATCGCCTGCTGCTCGGCCTGGTGAGCGACGCGGTCGCGCAAGTCGGGCTCGCGGCGTACGCCGTGCTCACCCGCCAGCCCGAAGACGGCCCGGCCATCGCGGTCCCCGCCGAGGTCCACCTCGCCGCGATGTCTTCGCCGGCGCCTGCGGTGCGCGCCGCGGGGGCGCAGGGCGCTGCCAAGGCTCCGGCGGCCAGCGTGCGGGCCCGGCTGGTCCAGCTGATCAAGGACGATCACCCGCCGGTTCATCTGGCGGCGATCGTCGCGCTCGACGAGGTCGCCCCGACCGACGCGGAGGGCTTCGCGCTCGCGTTCGCCTCGGTGTTCTTCGAGCTGCAGGTGCGCGCGGGCGAGCTGTGCGGGCGGCGGCGCGATGGCCGCGCGGTGGCGCCGATGCAGCGCTTGCTGTCGACGCCCAGGACCGATCTCAACCGGCCGCCCGACGAGATCCGCCGGCGCGCCGCGCGCGCGCTCGCCGACGTCGCCGATCCCGCGACGGTGGCATTTCAGCAGGGGCTGATCGACGATGACGATGCCCTGGTCCGCGAGACTGCAGCGCGCGGGATCGCGACCGCCGCGCAGCCCGGCAACGACGCGGCGCGCGCGGCCCTGGTCGCACTGCTCGGACATGCCGATCTCCCGGTGCGCTCGTGGGCGGGCGAGGGCCTCGCCAAGCTCGGCGACCTGCGCGCGCTGCCGGTGCTCGCGGGCACGCAGCGCCACGATCACCGGCCGCTGCGGATCGGCGCGATCGTCGGCTTCGTCGCGCTCGGCCCCGACGGCGTGCGCGGCCTGCGCCAGGGGCTCGAGGACCGCGACCGCGAGATCGCCGAGCTCGCGTTCGCTGTGATCGTCGCGCGCGATGCCGCGCTCGCGGCTGCCGGCATCGCGCCCGACTTGCTCGTCGACGCGATGTCGAGCCCGAGCCCGGAGATCCGGTTCGCCGCGGCGCGGCTGGTCGAGCGTCGCGCCACCGGTGACGCGCTCGACCCCGACGCGATCGGCGAGCTCGTCGGGCCGCGCAAGCCCGACAAGGCGTCGGCGATGCGCGACTGGCCGGCCCCGGCGCGGCGCGCGGCGCTGCTCCAGGTGCTCGCCGATGCGATCGCGAGCGACGAGCCCGGCCGGCGCTATGCCGCCACGCAGGTCCTCGCGCTGCGCACCCAGCCGCTCACGTTCTGGCGCGAGGCCGCGCGGCTGGCTGGCCCGGGGGCAGCGGCGCCCTCGCCGCACACCAGCTGGTCGCTCGAGGCCCGGGTTGCCGGGCGCGGCGGCTGGCTGCGCCGCCTCGTCGGCGGGCGCCGCGATCCCGAGGCGAGCGAGCTCGAGAACCTCGCCGGCGTGTTCCTGCGCGCGGGCCGGCCGACCGACGGCAACACCGCCTCGGCCCAGCGCCTGGTGTTCGGCGTCTACGCCGGCCTCGTGCGCCAGGCGCCCGCGCGCGGCGAGGCCGACGAGACCCATCGCGTGCGGCGCGACGCGATCGCGCGCCTGGTCGAGCTCGCGCGCGAGGACGCGGTCGGCCCCGACGCGGTGTTGCCCGTGCTGGCCCACGCGGTCGGCGACCCGCACCATCTCGTGCGCCAGGCCGCGATGGGCGCGCTGCGCTCGCTCTATCCGATCGGTGCGCTCGCGCCGCTGCAGATGGCGATCGGCGCGGCCGCCGACCTCGGCCGCGCCGCGATCGACGAGCTGGTCGGCCTCGCGGCAACCGGGGATGACCGCGCCCGCACGCTGATCCGCGCCGCGCTCGACGCCGACGACGCCGACGTCCGCGCGCACGCTGCGCTGCGATTGCCGCGGCTCTATCCGGTGGGCAGCGTCGAGCCCCAGCTGCTCGCGGCCCAGAGCCGCCACGCCGACGTCCGGCTCGCGGCGATCACCCAGCTCGCCGCTGCGCTCGAGCTCGAGCGCGCCCCCGACGACGCGGGCGCCGGCGCGGCCTCGGGCGCATCGGGAGCATCGGGCGCCGCCGCGGCGATCCTCGAGGCGCTGGTCGCCGCGCTCGGCAGCGAGCACGCCGATCTGCGGTTGCGCGCAGCGGTGGCGCTCGCGCGGCGCGGCCACCCGCTCGGCATCGAGGTGCTCGGCGGCTTCCTGCGCAGCGAGGACCATGCCGAGGAAGCGCTCGCCGCGCTGGTCAGCCTCGCCGACGGCCGCGCGCGCAGCGATGGCGCCGCCGCTGCGGCTGCCGAGGCGATCGCCGCGCGGATCGACGATCCCGATCGCGCCGCGGGCCGCGACCCCGACGGTGCCGCCGACGACCTGGGCGCGATGATCCGTGCGCTCGGCGCGATCGGACATCCGCTGGGCGCGCCGCCGCTCGTGCGCCTGCTCGTCGATGTCCCCGCTGGCAAGGAGGGCATCGTCGAGCCGACCGTCGGGCCGGCGCTCGACGCCATCCTCGAGATCCTCCGTGACCGGACCGCGCGGCCGCGCACGCTGCCCGACGGGCGCATCCGCCAGCGCCTGCGCGACGAGCTCGCGGTCACCCACCTCGGCGACCTCGCGCGCAGCCCGCTGGTCGAGGTCCGCCTCCGCGCGGCCGTTGCGCTCGGCGATGTCGACGCGCGCGCGGCC
>DATIPJ010000596.1:0-22145 GCA_035472155.1 Kofleriaceae bacterium | reverse complement strand
CCCGAGGTGACGGATCGGTCGCAGCCGTTCGAGCCCGCCGACTTCGATCTCGAGGGCGTGCGCACGATCGTCACCTCGTCGGCCTACGAGCTGCGCCCGCGCTTCACCGGTCGCGCCCGCGCGCTCGCGCAGCTGCACGAGCTGGCGGTCAAGGCGTGCAACCAGCGCGAGCTCGGCTTCGCGGTGCTGATCGGCGAGCCCGGCATGGGCAAGAGCCGGCTCATCAGCGAGCTCGCCGCCCAGATCCGCACCGACCACCCGACGACGCGGCTGTTCCACGGCATCGCCGACGAGAACTCGCACGCGTACGGCCCGGTCGCGCGCGCGCTGACCGCGCGGTTCAACATCGCAGCCGGCGAGGAGCCCGCGGTCAGCCGCGACAAGCTGTCGTCGGAGCTCGCCGAGGTCATCGACAACGAGCGCATGCCCGAGGTCGCGCACCTGATCGCGCACCTCTTGCGCGTTCCGTTCGAGGACAGCCCGGTCGTGACGCCGATCGCCGGCTCGCCCCAGCGCCTCGAGGCGCGGCTGTTCATGGCGCTGCGCCGGTTCCTCGCCGCCGAGAGCGAGCGCTATCCACTCGTGATCGCGATCGAGAACCTCGAGCTCTGCGGCCCCGACACGATCAACTTCCTCCACTACCTGGCCGCCGGGCTGCGCGATCACCGCGTCGTGATCGTCGGGACGGCGACCGCGGCGCTGACCGCGGCGCATCCGTCGTTCGGCGAGGGCGACGTCACGCCGGTGCGCATCGAGGTCGGCGCGCTCACCCCGACCGAGGCCGAGGAGCTGCTGCGCGAGCTGTGCAAGCAGCTCGATCAGGTGCCCGCCGTGCTGAGCGCCCACGTGCGCACGATGAACGGCTCGCCGCGCTCGCTCTACGAGCTGGTGCGCCTGTTGCTCGAGACCCACTGCATCGTGCACGAGGGCCGTACCTGGCGGATCGAGGACAAGGCGCTGGCCGCGATGACGTTGCCGCGGACCTACGACGAGCTGGTCGCGGCGCGGCTCGGCGTGCTCGAGCCGCTCGAGCGCCGCATCCTCGAGATGGGCGCGGCGGTGGGCGACAGCTCGTGGCTCGACGCGATCCTCGCGATCGAGCGCCACGGTCAGGGCGGCACCGACCCCGACGGCCCGACGCTGGCCCAGATCGCGGGCAGCGGCGACCAGAGCCGGCAAGCGGTGGTCAATGCGATCGGCCGGCTCGTCGAGCACGGCTGGCTGATCGACGTGCCGCAGTCGTCGATCGCCGGCGAGCGCGAGCTGCGGTTCTCCAACGCGGCGCTGTGGTCGATCATCTACAAGGCGATCCCCGAGGCGACTCGCCGCGGCTACCACGCGGTGGTCGCGCGCTGGCTGGAGCTTCACCCCGAGGGGCTCAGCCCGTCCGCGCAGGAGGAGGTCGCGCGCCACCTGACGCTCGCGGGCGACCCGCGCGAGGCCGCCACGCGCTACCGGCGGGCAGCCGAGGCCGCGCGCGCGGCGTTCGCCAACCAGCGCGCGATCGAGCTGTTCGACCGCGCCCTGGCCTGCGTCGGTGCGCACGACCTCGGCACGCGGATCCAGCTCTGGCACGAGCTGGCGTCGGTGTACGAGCTGATCGGCGACTTCGAGGCCGCGCTCGGCGCGTTCGAGCGCATGCTGCGACTGTCGTGGGTGGCCGCGAGCAAGACCACCGCCGCGGCCGCGTTCAACAAGATGGGCCGGGTGTGGCGGCGCAAGGGCGACCTCAAGCTGTCGCTCGAGTACCTCACGCGCGGGCTCGAGCTGTTCCGCGGAGCCAACGACGCGCGCGGCGTGGCCGGCTCGCTCGACGACATCGGCCGCGCGCTCCACATGCTGGGCCGCTACGATGAGGCCGAGGCGAAGATCACCGAGGCGCTCGCCCGCCACACCAAGGACGGCGACCAGCGCGCGATCGCGACCTCGCTGTCGCGGCTCGGCAACGTGCACCAGGACCGCGGTCACTACGATGCGGCCTACGAGTGCCACCGAGACGCGCTCGAGATCCGCAAGGCGACCGGCGACCGCTGGGGCCAGGTCGTGGCGCGCAATAACCTCGCGGCGCTGGCGTTCGAGCTCGGCGAGATCGCGGACGCACGGGCCGGCTGGCTGGCCGCGCTGCCCGAGGCCGAGGCGATCGGCGCGCTACCGCTCTGCGCGCTGATCCTGACCAACCTGGGGGAGCTCGCGCTCGCGGACCACAAGCTCGACGAAGCGCACTCGCGGCTCGAGAACGCGCTCGAGATCATCGAGGACATCGAGGACCGCGGGCTCGAGTCGGTGTGCTGCCGCCACCTCGCCGCGCTCGAGAAGAGCCAGGGCACGACGGCCGCCGCACGCGAGCTGGCCGAGCGAGCGCTCTCGGTCGCGCAAAGCGCCGGCCTGCGCGAGCAGGAGGCGCAGGCGTACATGACGCTCGGCGACGTGCTTTCGGCGAGCATTCACGACGAAGACGCCACCGACGCCGGTGCGCTCACGCCGGCCGCGGTCGCATTCGGCGCGGCGATCGAGCTCCTGGCCAACATCGGCAACGACGCCCTGCTCGCTAAAGCACTGTTTGTATTCGGTCGGTACAAGGCCGAGACCGGAGACCACGCCGAGGCCAAGGACATGCTGCGCGATGCACTGATGATGTTCAGCAAGCTCGGCCTCGAGCGCCCGTCGAGCGAGATCGAGCGCCTGCTGGCGTCGATGAACTAACCCGGGCGCGAAGCGACCGCCGGCTGCGAAGCAGACGGGCCTGCGAAGCAGGCAGGGGTAGTCTCCGCGAAGCGAAGGCCGCTCGGAATACAACGCACGACCAGCGGGGCGATTCCACGCAGATAGAACACGCCGGGGTTTGCCATTGGCAGGCCGACCCGGCATGGTCTGGGTGCGCGCGATGATCTGGTTTTGGCTCGGTTTCTTTACGCTGGTCGCGCTGCTCCTGATCCTCGACCTCGGCGTCTTGCACCGCAAAGCCGTCGAGCCGTCGCTCAAGAGCGCCGCGTGGTGGACCGTCGCGTGGGTCTGCCTCGGGCTGTCATTCGCCGGCATCGTCTATCTGATCTACCAGCACGCCTGGTTCGGCGCGCAGATGGCGGGCGGCCCCAACGCGCCGCCGGGAGATCTCGACGGCAGCGACGCGTCGATCACCTACGTCGCCGCGTACCTGCTCGAGCAAGCGCTGTCGATCGACAACATCTTCGTGATGTCGCTCCTGTTCCGCAGCTTCCGCGTGCCGATCAAGTACCAGCACCGCGTGCTGTTCTGGGGAATCCTCGGAGCGATCGTGTTCCGCGTCGTGATGCTGGGCGGCGGCGCGTATCTGGCGCATCGCTTCACCTGGATCTTCTATGTGTTCGGCGCCTACCTCGCGTGGCAGGGCATCAAGCTGTTCCGCGAGTCCGACGAGGATGCCGGCGAGCACGACCGCAGCTTCGCGCTGCGTACGCTGCGCCGGTTCGTCCGCATCGTCGACGGCGACCACGGCGGCAAGTTCACCGTGCGCGTCGATGGCCGGCGCGCGCTGACCACCGTCGCGGTGTGTCTGGTCGTGATCGAGCTGACCGACATCGTGTTTGCGCTCGACTCGATCCCGGCGGTGCTCTCGGTCAGCCAGGACACCTTCATCATGGTGACCTCGAACATCTTCGCGATCCTGGGGCTGCGCTCGCTGTACTTCGTGCTCGCGGGCGCGATGTCGAAGTTCAAGTACCTGAAGATGGCGCTCGCGGTGCTGCTCGTGCTGATCGGCGTCAAGATGATCGCGCATGACCTCTACGCCATGTCGCACGCGCTCTCGCTCGCGCTGATCGCCGGCATCATCGGCGCCGGGATCCTCGCCTCGGTGATCGCCAACCGGCGCGCCGAACGCCGCGCCGCTGCGGCGAGCGGGACCGACCCGGCCGATGCGACCCACGAGCGCTGAGCGACGACCGAGCGACGACCGAGCGACGACTGCGCTACGACTTGTCGGGCCGCTCGGGGGGCATGCGGGCCAGGAGCTCCTCGATGCGGGCGACCTCGGCGGGCTTGCACACGTGGTGGTCGAAGCCGGCCTCGCGCGCGGCGGCGACATCGCCCGAGGCGCCATAGCCCGTGAGCGCGATCAGCACGACGTCGTCGAGGTGCTTGCGCGCGCGGATCTGGCGCGCGACCTCGTAGCCGTTGAGGATCGGCAGTCCGATGTCGACCAGCGCGGCGTCGGGGTGCTCGCGCTCGATCACCTCGATGCCATTCGCGCCGTCGGCCGCCTCGAGCACGATGTGCTTGCGCTTCTCGAGCACGACGCGCAGCATCTCGCGCGCATCCTGCTGATCCTCGACGATGACCAGCCGGCAGCGCCGCGCGAGCTTGGCGGGCGGCTCGTGCACCGCGTGGATCGAGTTGGTCTGGACCGGCAGCCGCACGACGAACCGGCTGCCCAACCCCGGGCCGTCGCTGTGGGCCTCGATCGTACCGCCGTGCAGCTCGATCACGCTCCGCGCGAGCGAGAGCCCGACGCCCAGGCCGCCGCGCGGCCGATCGATCCGCTGCTCGGCCTGGACGAACAGATCGAAGATCTTGCTGATCATGTGGGGCTCGATGCCGACGCCGTGGTCGGAGACCTGGAGCTTGACCCGCTGCGCGTCCTGCTCGACGCGCAGCTCGACCCAGCCGCCCTTCGAGGAGTACGTCGCGGCGTTGGACAGGAGGTTCGCGACCACCTGCTGCAGGCGGCTCGCGTCGCCGCGCACCGGGATGAGCTTGTCGGGCAACACGAGATGGAGATCGATGTTGCGATCTTGCAGCAGCGGCCGGGTCGATTCGATCGCAGCGTCGATCGACCCGCGCAGGTCGACGTCCTGCTTGCGGAGGTCGAACTTGCCGCGCGTGATGCGCGAGACGTCGAGCAGATCGTCGAGCAAGCGCGCCATGTGGCCCGCCTGCCGGCCGATCACGCGGTGGCACTTGTCGACGGTCGGGGCCTCGAACTTGGCTTCCTCCATGAGGTTGGTCGCGTTGACCACCGCGGCCAGCGGGTTGCGCAGCTCGTGCGACAGCATCGCGAGGAACTGCTCGCGGCGCTTGGCGGCGAGCTCGAGCTCGCGCTGCGCCGACATCAGCGGCGTGATGTCGCGCGCGATCGACGACACGCCGACCAGGCGACCCGTGTGATCCCAGATCGGCGAGATCGTGAGCGAGACCTCGAGCTGGCTGCCGTCCTTGCGCACGCGCATCGAGTGGATGTGCTCGACCTTCTCGCCGCGCCGGATCCGCTCGAGGCACCAGTGGAACTCGTCCTCGGCCAGCTCCGGCATCAGCATCCGGACATTCCTTCCGACCACCTCGTCCTGCTCGTATCCATAGAGCCGCTGGGCGCCCAGGTTCCACGACGTGATCGTTCCGTCGAGCGCCTTGCCGATGATCGCATCGTCGCAGGACTCGACGATCGCCGACATCTGCGCGAGCTTCGATCGCGCCCTGTCGAGCGCCGAGATGTTGGTCAACGTCAGGACCACGCCGTCGAAATCGCGCCCCCTGCGCGGCGCCTCGTCGTCCCTGGCGCTGGTGCCGCGGTACGGCAGGATCCGCAAGAAATACGGCGTGCCGCCGCTGTCGCGCACCTCGACCTCGAGGGTGGTCCCGTCGTGCCGCGCGCGCTCGATATCCTGCATCAGGCCGTCGCGCTCGATGTTGTGCGAGAAATCGCTGATCTGGCGACCGATGTCGTGCTCGAGGATATGGAACGCCGATGCGATCCGCGGCGTGAACCTGCGGATCCGCAGGTCGCGATCGAGGAACAGCGTGCCGACATCGGTCCCTTCGAGCAGGTGCTGGATGTCGGTGTTGAGCTCCTTGAGCTCGGCGATCTTCTGCTGGTACTCGGCGTTGACCGAGTAGAGCTCCTCGTTCACCGAGTGCAGCTCCTCGTTGGTGCTCTGCAGCTCCTCGTTGGAGGCGACGAGCTCCTCGTTGGTGGCCTGCATCTCCTCGTTCGAGGTCTCGAGCTCCTCGATGGTCGCCTGCAGGGTCTCGCTGGTGTAGGCGAGCTCGCTCTCGAGCGTTCGCATGCGCTCGTGAGAGGCCTGGTCGAGGTTCATGGTCTCGACGGTGACCGAGCCTGCATCGATCGGGCGCGGTGCGTCGGGGACGTCCTGCGCCGCCGCCGGGGAGAACGAGACCAGGAGGTTGCGCATGCCGGTCCGCGGATGCGTCATCGGCCGCACCGTCATCGTGCAGCGCCGCTCGGTCTCGCCATCGAACACGCGCACACCCGTGTATTCGATCCGGGTCTGCTCCTTCAGCGCGCGCTGGAGCCCACCGGCGACGGCCGTGCGGAGCTCGCCCTCCATGAGATCGAGGATGCTGGTCGACAGCCGGCGGCGGCGCACCTTGAGCATCCGCTCCGCCCCGCCGAAGCTATCGATCAGGCAGCGCTGCTCGTCGAGCAGGAAGCTCGGCGGCATGAACTCGTCGAGCAGCTGGTCGTAGGTCGCGAGGATCAGCGGGTCCGCGCTGTTGGTGCGCGGGAGGTCGATCGGCACCGGCCCTCGCCGTCCGGTGGGTCGACGGCCCAGCGGCAGCCGGACCTGCGACAGCAGATGGACGTCGCGGCGCTTGCGATAGATCTTCCAGTGCTCGTCGACGGGGGTGAATTCGTCGGACAGCGCCCCGGGGCTCTCGCTCGCCCCCATGAACAGGACGCCACCGGACGACAGCCCGAAGTGAAACAGCGACAGCACGGTGCGCTGTGCCTGCGGCTGCAGGTAGATCAGCATGTTGCGGCACGAGATGAAGTTCATCTTCGTGAACGGCGCGTCCTTGAGGACGTTGTGGCGCGCGAACACGATCAGCTGGCGCAGCTCGGGCGAGATCTGGTATCCGCTCGGGCGCCGCGTGAAGAACCGCTCGAGCCGTTCGGGGCTCATGTTGCTCAGCTGATCGTCGCCGTACACACCGGCCCCGGCGAACTCGAGCGATGCGGGGTGGACGTCGGTGGCGAGGATCTTGAGGTTGATCGAGCGGCCTCGGGCCGCGAGCGCCTCGTAGAAAAGCATCGCCAGCGAGTAGGCCTCCTCGCCGGTGGCGCACCCGGCGATCCACAGCCGCAGCTCCTGGGCGGGCGGTACGCGCTCGAGGATCTGCGGGATCACCTCGCGCTCGAGGGTCTCGAACGCCTCCGGGTCGCGGAAGAACTGGGTCACGCCGATCAGCAGATCCTGGTACAGCGTGTTGAGCTCGTCGGGATCTGCGAGCAGCTGCTCGACGTAGGCGCTCATGTTGTCGGCGCGCAGCAGGTCGACGCGGCGCTGGACCCGCCGCGCCACCGTGCTGGTCTTGTACAGCGAGAAGTCGATGCCGAACTGATCGCGCAGGAGGCGCAGCGCCGCGTCCATCGCGGGGTCCTCGCTGAGCGGCTCGGTGTCCTCGACCGCCTCGAGCGGCGGCAGCCCGCACAGGATGCGGGCGAGGTCGCGCGGCACGCGCGCATCGTCGACCACGCCGGTGGCCTGCGCGCTGAGCGGCATGCCATCGAACTTGGCGCTGGCCACGCTCTCCGCGAGCACCGTGCCGCCGGCGCGCTTGATGTCCACGATCCCGCGCGAGCCGTCGCTGCCGCTGCCCGACAGGACGATCGCGACCGCCTGCGGACCTTGATCCTGCGCCAGCGAGCGGAAGAACTGGTCGATCGGCAGCGACAGGCCCTGGGTCGGATCCTTGTCGGTCAGGACCAGCCGGCGCTCGCGGATGATCATCTCCTTGCGCGGTGGCATCAGATAGACGTGGTTGGGCTCGACCAGCACGCCGTCCTCGGCGAGCAGCACGGGCATCTCGCTGTGGCGCGCGATCAGCTCGTCCATCAGGCTGCGGAAGTCGGGCGAGAGGTGCTGCACCACGACGAAGGCCATGCCGGTATCGGCCGGCATCTCGGCGAACAGCTGCTCGAGCGACTCCAGGCCGCCGGCCGATGCGCCGATGCCCACGATGCGCGTGGGCTCGGAGGGCGCCGGCCTCGCGGCGGGTCCGGCCGCGGGCTTGGCGTTGCCCGCGTCGGACGTCGGCTTGATACTGCCCCCGTCGATGGCGGGCCTGGTGATGGCTCCCTCCGTCGCGGGCTTGCTGGACATGGGCAGATCGATCGCCGGCTTCGGGGAGGAGACTCCGTCTTCGGGCCTGGGCATGGGAGCCCTCGCTCTTTGCGCGAACCGCGCCAACCGCCCACATGCTGGAGATCCAATCGCTTTATCGCGGGAGGCGTTACTTCGCGGTAGCGGAAGCGGATCGGCTTCTGTGCGCGAACGCCGCAACAGGGGCGCGCGCATTCGCACAGCGTGCGTGGGCAGTACGGCTCACACGGCGTCCACTTCGTCCTCCGCGTCCGGACGGCCCTCCGATGGCGCGATCCCGTGGGCTTTGAGCTTCTGCCACAGGCCCTTGCGCGACACGTTCAAGATCTTCGCGGCCCGCGTGCGGTTGCCGCCGACCGCACGCAGCACGCGCAATAGATAGTCGCGCTCGAACCGCGTCGCGACCGCCTCGAGGGTCTCGAGTGCGTCCGGATCGTTCACCGCGGGCGCGAGCGCATCGCGGGTCTGCTCCTGGATGTCGACCGGGAGGTGCTCGACCTGGATCTGGCCGCCCTGCGACAGCACGACGGCGTGGGTCAGCGCGTGGGCGAGCTCGCGGATGTTCCCCGGGAACGGGTACGCTGCGAGCGACTTGATCGCGCCGGTCGACAGCGGCGAGGCGTCGCCGCCGGTGCGCAGCCGCTCGAGCATGCGCTTGATGATCGCGCCGAGGTCACCGGCGCGCTCGCGCAGCGGCGGAAGATCGAGCTCGTGGACCTTCAGCAGCTGATGCAGCTCGCGGCGCAGTCGACCACCGACGTTGAGCGTGCGCCGCTCGTCGCCGACCATGATGCGCGCGTCGAGCGGCAGGTCGCGGTCGCGCACGCGCAGCCGCTGGTCCTCGAGGAGACGGAGCAGCTTGGCTTGTACACCCGGCGCGAGCTCGGTGACCGAGTCGATGAACAGCGTGCCGCTGTCGACGCGCAGGACCTGGGGCTCGACGCCGCCGAACAGGTGCTCCTCGAGCAGGTCGCCGGGAAACGACGCGGCGTTGACTGCCATGAACATCCGGCCCTGGCGCGCCGACCGGTCGTGGATCGCGCGGGCGACCACGGCGCGGCCGGTGCCGAGCTCGCCGTGCAGCCACACCGGCGCGTCGCTCTGCGCGAGCAGCCCGACCCGGCGCAGGAGCTCCACCATCGCGGGGCTGTCGCCGGAGAACAGGGTCTCGAAGTCGACCAGGTCGCGCGAGGTGCTCCGCCCGTGGCGCGCCTCGGCGACCACGCGAACCAGCCGGATCAGCTTGTTGACGTCCACCGGCTTGACCAGGGTCATGACCGAATCGTTGGGCGGCTTGGCCTTGGGGTCGTCGACCAGCAGGAGGAGCTCGGCGTGCGGCAGCCGCGCGGCGATCCGGTCGACCGCGGCCGGTGACCAGGTCGCGCCGTCGAGCACGACCAGGTCGCACGAGCGGAGCTCCTTCTCGCGCGCCACGCCCACGACGTTGTGCCCCTCGGCGACCAGGGCGCGGCGAATCACGTGAGCATCGCGGTCGGTCTCGAAGACGCTGATCTCCACATCACTATCCCGGCTAGAACCGCGCTGAGTGTTACCGTTGGTACACACTGCAGACAAGCGCCAAGTGATCATTGAAGAAATATTCGCTACCCATGCGTAACACTCCGTCGCTCCTGGGGAGTTAGCGCACGAGCACGAGCATCTCGGTCTCCATGACCTCTTCGGCCCACCGGCGCTTGTAATCCATCTCGGTACCGAGGTCATAGCGCGCGACGCCCTCGACGCAGAGCTCCACGATCTGGTGATACTGCAGCAGGCCGCCGATCCCGAGCTCGGCGCGATCGTCGTCGTACGAGAACTGCAGGCCGCGGTACTCGCCCTCGAACACCGCGCCCAGGATGTAGCCGACGTCGCGGTCCTCCGCGCGCGCGAACACCGTGCGCTGCTGGCCCTTCACGCAGAGGCGCGGCAGCATCTGGCCGTAGAACGCGCGCATCGGGCCCGACGAGATACCGACCCCGTCGCGCGCCTTCCAGCTCGCGGCCTCGACACTCTGGATCCGCGCGTACAGCGCCTCGGCGTCGCCGGCCGTCGCGGCGCGCACCGATTCGAACGTCATCCCGACGCGGGCCGCGGCGCGCTGCGACTTGCGGAGCGACTTGCGCAGCTCGCGCGAGCGGCGCGACAGGAAGCCGTCGACACCTCCGTCGAGGCTGGCGACGTGGCGCACCGTCGACGTGCCGCGGCGGCGCTCCCAGCGCGGCGGCAGCACGCGGTCGAGCGCGCGGCGCTGCGGGCCGTCGTGGGTCATCCCGGCGAGCACCGCCAGCTGCCAGTCGCGGCGCGCAGCGAGCATCACGGCGACCTCGGTGGCCAGCGTCGCGGCGTCGCGGCCGATCAACGGGGCAGCCAGCCCCCACGCCAGCTCGAGCGGCTCGATGTATGGAAACCCGGCAGGGTGCACGCCGCGCATCGCCGCGAAGTAGCCGCTGGTGCCGCGGAACGAGAACGGCGCGCGCGGCGGCATCAGGGCGCTGGCGGCGGCGAGGATCCACGCGCTCGACGAGCAGAACCGGTCGATCGCCGGTGTGACCGCGACGTCTCGATCGAAGTCGTCGGCGACCGCCGCGATGTCGATCGGGTCCACCGCCCCATGGTAGCTCGCTGCCAGGCCCTGTGATCGACCGCGCGCCGCGACTTGGCGCCGCTTCGTTCGCGAACGCGCGTTCTGACCTGCACCGCGGCGAGAATTTGCAATACTGCCGGCATGCGTGCACTTGCGGTGGTGCTTGCAGCCTCGCTGATCGCGGCGGGCTGTGGCGTCAACAGCTACAAGATCCCGACCAGCGAGCTGAACCGCCTGGCCCACACACCGCCCGCCGCGCGCGGCGAGCATGTGCGCGTCATCCAGGACATCGTCTCGAGCGACGTGCCCGCGGCGCCGCCGGTGTCGAGCGAGACCGAGATCGTCTTCGTGCCGCAGGTCAACATCTCGGCGGGCGCCCGCACGCGCCACAGCGGCGGTGGCTGGGGCGGCGGAGGCGGCGGCGGCAAGATCGGCGGCGCGGGCAACGACGGCAAGGCGGCCGCGGTCGCGCTGCTCTTCGTCGCGGCGACCGCGCTGATCACCGCGGCGGCGATCGAGGGCTCGCGGTTCGACGGCTACGCGCGCCTCCACCCGATGCACCCGGTGCACCTGATCGGCCGCGACGGCAGCTACACCGTGATGCCGCTGGCCTGGATCGACCCGCGCGCCGCCGCGTGGACCGATACCGCCGTGGTCCGGCCGACCGAGGGCCCCTGGCTCACGCTCGAGCGCGCCCCGCTGTCGCGCACCGGCCTCGCGTACGGCATGTACGGGGGCACCGGCTCCCTGCGCTCCGCCGACCGCAGCCTCGGCCTGGGGCCGGCGTGGACCGTACAGCTCGGATATTTCCCGAGCCAGCGCCTCGGCGTCCTCATCTCGGGCTTCTTCGGCTGGCGCGACAACCGCTTCAACGCGACGCTGTTCGAGACCCGCACCACCGCCGAGCTGCAGTACTTCCCGGTGCAGGCGGGCATCTTCCACGCCGGCCTCTACGGCGGCGGCGGCCTGGCCTATCGCTTCGAGGACGCGGTCAAGCTGTCGGGCAACGACGTCGTCCCCGGCAACGAATCGAGCGGCGCCCTGGTCGGCGGCGCGATGTTCCAGCTCGACATCAATACCCGGCTCGCGATCACCGCCCGCCTGGGTCTCGCGTTCGCCCACGGCGAGCAGATGCGCGACGCGCTGATCGGCCTCGCGGTCTACTGAGCGGCGCCGCCGCTACTTCTGGAACTTGGTCTTCCACTCGTCGTACGGCATGCCGTAGATGACCTCGCGCGCCTCGGGGTCGCTCAGCTCGACGCCGCGCTCGACCGCCGCCGCGCGGTACCACTTCGAGAGGCAGTTGCGGCAGAACCCGGCGAGGTTCATGACGTCGAGGTTCTGCACGTCGGTGCGCTGGCGAAAGTGCTCGACGAGGCGGCGAAACGCCGCAGCCTCGATCTCGACGCGGGTGGCTTCGGGGATCGGTGTCGCCATGCGCTGTGTGTAGCGCAGCGCCCGTGCTATGTCAGCGCGGTGCCGGTGAGCGAGCTCGTTTCGGGCGACACGACGTTCCATCTCGTCGGGACTGCCCACGTCTCGCAGCGCAGCGTCGAAGAGGTCCGCGCCGTGATCGCCGACGTCAAACCCGACGTCGTGTGCGTCGAGCTCGACCAGACCCGCTACGACACGCTGACCAAGGCCAGCGCGTTCCGGGACCTCGACGTGTTCAAGGTCGTGCGCGAGGGCCGCACGCTGTACCTGCTCGCCCACCTGGCGCTCGCCTCGTACCAGCGCCGGATCGGCGCCAGCCTGGGCGTCAAGCCCGGCGCCGAGCTGCTCGCGGCGGTCGAGGCCGCGAAGGCGAGCGACATCCCCGTCGAGCTCATCGACCGCGACATCAACATCACCCTCAAGCGGACCTGGAGCAACCTGGGCCTCTGGAAGCGCTCCATGCTGCTCTCGTCGCTGATCGTCGGCTTCGAGAGCGACGACCCCAAGGCCGGCGAGCCAATCACCGAGAAGTCGATCGAGGATCTCAAGGAGCCCAAGGCGCTGTCCGACATGCTCAGCGAGCTCGGACGCGTGGTCCCGCAGATCAAGGCGCCACTCATCGACGAGCGCGATCAGTACCTCGCGTCCAAGCTCGCCGACGCGGGCGCGGGCCGGCGCAAGGTCGTCGCCGTCGTCGGTGCCGCCCACGTGCCCGGCATCCTCGCCTGGTTCGGCACGCCGATCGATCGCGCCGCCCTCGATCGGATCCCGCCGCAGTCGCTGATCTGGCGCATCATCAAGTGGCTCGTCCCCATCCTGTTCCTCGCCGCGCTGGTCTGGGGCTGGAAGCGCAGCGACACCACCAGCTTCATGGAGATGATGCTCGCCTGGATCCTGCCGACGTCGATCGGCGCGGGCGTCTGCACGCTCCTCGCCGGAGGCTCCCTGCTCTCGGTCGCCTCGGCGATCATCGTATCGCCGGTCGCGGCGATCCATCCGCTGCTCGGCACCGGCATGGTCGTCGGCGTCGTCGAGGCATGGAACCGCAGGCCCAGCGTCGCCGACTGCGAGCGCCTCCCCGAGGACATCCAGACCTTCCGCGGGTTCTGGCGCAACCCCGTGACGCGCATCCTGATCGTCGCCATCGCCTCGGGCATCGGCACCGCCGTCGGTTTCTGGGTCGGTGTGGGCTGGGTCGCAAGCCTCCTCTAGGCGCGTGATCGTCGTCGCGCTGCGCACGCAGCTTTCATGATCTTGTCGCCGGTTCCGCCGACGATTTGGGTATGCTGCGCGCCATGATGAAACGACGCGACGCACTCAAGGCGATCGGTGGGCTAGGCGCCGCGGCAGGCATGGCTCGGTTTCTCCCCGGCTGCGGCGGCGACGACGGCCCCAAGGGCATCACGACGTACGTCTACATCATGATGGAGAACCGCAGTTATGATCACTACCTGGGCGCCCGCTCGATGCTCGAGGGCAAGGCGGGCGATGGCCTGGTCGCCACGATGGCCAACCCCAACCTCGACGGCAACGCGGTCCCGATCTGGAAGCCCAACCTTCAGCAGATGTGCGACATCGATCCGCCGCACGGCTGGGATGCGCTGCGCGCGTCGTTCAACGGCGGCAAGAACGACGGCTTCGTGAAGCAGCACCAGCTCGTCCACGAGATGGACCCGACGGCGATCCAGCCGATGCAGTACCTCACGCGCAACGAGCTGCCGAGCACGTGGACCCTCGCCGACGAGTATGCCAGCGCCGACCGCTGGTTCTGCTCGGTCATGGGGCCGACCTTCCCCAACCGCTACTACTGGCACACGGGCCAGTCGGGCGGCCTGATGTCCAACATCCTGCCGCCGGCGGGCGGCTTCCCGTTCCCGTCGATCTACAACCGCCTCGAGGACAAGGGCGTCGACTGGGCCTACTACCATGGCTCGATCTCCTTCGTCTCGCTGATCTCCAACGTCGCCGACAAGGACGACCACGTCTTCGACTTCTTGCAGTTCCTCGACGACGCGGCCAAGGGCGTGCTGCCGCCGGTCGTCTACATCGATCCGTTCTTCAACAACAACGACGACCATCCGCCGGTCCACCCGATCAACGGCCAGGAGCTGATCGCGGCGGTCTACACCGCGCTCGCGACCTCGCCGCAATGGAACAACTGCATGCTCGTCATCACCTACGACGAGAACGGCGGGTTCTTCGACCACGTCGCGCCGCCCAAGACCGTCGACGACCGCGCCGCCGAGGGCTTCGACCAGCTCGGGTTCCGCGTGCCCACCCTCGTCGCGGGCCCCTACGTGAAACAAAACTACGTCAGCTCCGTCGTCTACGACCACACCTCCGCGCTGCGCCACCTCGAGAAGGCCTTCAACCTCGAGCCGCTGAACCAGCGCACCATGGCCGCCAACGACCTGAGCGACTTCCTCGACATGGACCGCCTCGCGCGCAACGACCCGCGGCCGCCCATCACCCTGCCCTCCATCGACCTCACCCAGTGGCCGCAGGACCCGGTCGCCTGCAAGGGCGGCACGCTGCGTGAGGACCATCCGATCATCGCCTTCGCCGACGCGAACCCCGAGCTGGTCAAGGACATCGACGTGCGGCCGCGCATCCCCGAGTTCCGGCGCAAGATCCGCGAGCTCCTCGCTGCCAACGCCCGCGTGACCGTTCCCTGAACAGCGCTTGCAGCCCCACGCAGGTCGTTTATCCTCGTGGTCGCCATGAAGAAGCTCACGATCGCCGTCGCGCTCCTGTCGCTTTCGATCGCTGCTCCGGTCTTCGCCTGCCCAGGCCACGACGAGGCGCCCCGCACGGCCGAAAAGGCCAAGGAAGCCGACCCGCCCAAGTCGGCCGAGAAGGCCAAGGCCGCCAAGCCGGCCGACAAGGCCACCACCGCCAAGCCGGCCGGCAAGGCCAAGCCCGCGGACAAGGTCTCGCAGCGCTAACCGCGCCGCGACCCGCCGGTCCCCCCGCACCGCCCGGTGCGCCGCCGCCCCCGAGAACGCACGCGTGATCTGCGTCCGCGCGGCGCGTTCATTGTTGCAACTCCTCGCCGCCGCGGGCGTCTCCTCCGAGCATGCCCGTGACGCGCTGCTTTGCCCGTGCCCCGCTCCACGGGCGCGCACAGCAGCACTTGCCCGCCCCGCTCCCGCCCGCCCCGGCGCTGCTCCGCCTCGCGCTCGCGCTCGCTCTCGCACTGGCACTCGCCCTGGCGTGCCGCCAAGACGCGCCACCCGCGCCGCGCTCGCCCCACGGTGAGCTACCGCGACCGACGTCCGCGGAATTGCGCCCAGGCGCCAGCGAGCGAACCCCGACCGGTGTTTCCGCGGAATCGAGACCAGGCGCCAGCGCGCGAACCCCGACTGGTGTTTCCGCGGAATCGCGCACAGGCGCCAGTGCGTCAACCGCGATCGGTGTTTCCGCGGAATCGAGACCAGGCGCCAGCGGGCGAACCCCAACTGCTGTTTCCGCGGAATCGCGACCCGGCTCCAGTGCGCCAACCGCGACCGGTGTTTCCGCGGAATTGCGCACAGGCGCCAGCGAGCGAACCCCGGCCGGTGTTTCCGCGGAATCGCGGCCAAGCGCCAGCGAGCGAACCACGACCGGTGTTTCCGCGGAATCGCGAGTGTCCGTTTCGCGGACGGTGAAGCGCGCCGGCCTGCCCGATCACGAAGCGTATTCCAACCTCGGAGCGGCCCTCGTCGCGATCGTCCCCGCCGACGCGCGCGTCATCGGCTTTGGCGAGCTCCATGCGCGAACCGATCGGCGCGGCACGCGGACCTCACTGGCCGCCTTCACGCAGGCGCTGCCCGCGATCGCCGACAAGCTCTCCGATCTCGTCATCGAGACCTGGCTCGTCGATTCGGCGTGCGGCAAGCGTGCCACGCAGACGACCGCCAAGGTCGAGACGATGGTCAAGCGGCCCGAGGCCACCAAGTCCGAGATCGCCGGCCTTGCCGATGCTGCGCGTGGGGCGCGCATCCAGCCTCACGCGATGACGCTGACCTGCGCCGACTACGCGGCGATCGCGCCGCGCGGCGAGGTCGACCCGGTCGCGCTGCTCTCGCTCACCACGCGCGAGCTCCGGCGGATCGCGACCAGCGCGGTGATCCACCGTGACGGTGAGCCGGACCATCGCCCGTGGGTCGCCGTCTATGGCGGTGCGCTCCACAACGATCGCTTCCCCGATGCGTCGGTCGCCGAGTGGAGCTACGCCGCGGACGTCGATCGCGCCACCGGCGGCCACTTCGTCGAGATCGATATCATTGTCCCCGAGATCGCCGCGGCCGATTCCAAGGCGCGCGGTGAGCCATGGTTCCCGCTCGTGGGCGCCGTGCGCGACCCCGCTGCGCCGGTCCTGGTCTGGAAGCGCGGCGAGGGGTCGTTCGTCGTGGTACTGCCTCCGGCATGATCGCCGCGATCGCGGTCGCCATCGGACAGGCCTGGGCCGTCGCCGCCGCGATCCAGCTCGTGCTCTGGCTGATCCAGCAGCGCACGCGCAACGCGGGCATCGTCGACGTCGGCTGGGCGCTCTCGTTCACGCCCATCGCGGCGCTCTTCGCCTGGCGCGCCACCGCGCCCCTCGCCGCCTGGTGGCCGCTCGCCATCATCGTGTGCGCCTGGAGCCTTCGCCTCGGCGGCCATCTCATCGCGCGCGGCGCCGCGCGCTCCCCTGAAGAAGGCCGCTACGTCGACCTGCGCCAGCGCTGGTCGCCGCGCGCCGGCGTTCGCTTCTTCGTATTCTTCCAGGCCCAGGCCGCGCTCACCGCGTTCCTCGCGACGGGCTTCGTCGTGCCCTTCCTCGCCGCACCGCATGACCGCGGCTGGCTGCGCGTCCTCGGCGCCGCCATCGCCGTTGGCGGCATCGCAGGCGAGGCGCTCGCAGACGCTCAGCTCGCTCGCTGGAAGCGCGACCCCGCTCACCGCGGCCAGGTCTGCGAAGCCGGCCTGTGGGCGTACTCGCGGCACCCCAACTACTTCTTCGAGTGGTGCGTCTGGCTCGGGTACGCGATCTACGGGCTCGCGTTCGCGCCGTCGGGCCTGCTCGCGTTGGCCGGACAAGCGATCATCCTCGGCTCCATCTTCGGCGTGACGGGCATCCCGCCCACCGAGGCCCAGGCCCTCCGCAGCAAGGGCGACGCGTATCGCGACTACCAGCGCCGCGTCTCGCGCTTCGTTCCGCTTCCACCGAAGCGCACACGTCCGGAGGCGACGCGTGGAGCGTGACCAGCGTGCCCCGGTCACACGAGACGTCGCGCGTCTGTTGCTCTTCCGGCAAGCAGCTACTGGAGGCGGAAGCGCTGGGCTGACGTCGTATTGCAGTCCCAGATCTGCAATGGATCGCCGACGCGCTGGCGGTTGTCGGGATCGTCGAGGCACCGCCCGGAGCGCAGGTTCACCAGCACGCCGGGCGACCGTAGCGACCACTGCTGTGCATCGGAGCCGTTGCAGTCCCACAGCTGGACGCGCGTGCCGTTGGTCGTTCCGCCGAGCACGACATCGAGGCACTTGCCGAACACGCGCAGCGTGCCATCGCCGGGGCTCGACCAGCGCTGGGCATCGCTCTGGTTGCATGTGAACAGCTGGATCGCCGTTCCGGAGGCCGGGTCAGCGTCGGCCGCGTCGGCGCACAGCCCGGCAGGGCCGACGATCGGACCGGGCGGCAGGCGCCAGATCTGTGCGGGGCTCGTGTTGCAGTCGAAGATCTGCAGCTGTACGGCGCCCGGCGTGGTGTTCCCCGACGGAACATCGAGGCATCGGCCGGACGCTGGGTTGACGAGCGCGCCGCTGGCTTGCCGCGCCCAGAGCTGGCCGCTGGCGCCGCTGCACGGGGAGAGCACGACGAGCGCGCCGTTCGCGGTCGCGTTGCCGGCCACCTGCAGGCACTTGCCGAGCACCTGGATCGTCTGGTCGGCTCGGGGGCTGAACAGCTGCGCGGCCGCATGGTTGCAGACAGCGAGCTGCAGCGCTGACCCATCTGTGGCTGCGCCGCCGCGGACCTGCATGCAGAGGCCGGCGGGGCCGAGCACCTCGCCCGACACCGGGTTCGCCGTGGCGCTGCCGGTCAGCCGGATGGTGTGCGACGCGGTCACCGACAGCGGTGCGGTGGTCACCGTCACTGTCCGCGTCGTGGGATTGTAGGCCCAGGCGGTCTCGGGGACCTGCTGGCCGTCGACGAAGACCGCGGTCGGCGCCGCCGAGCCGAGCAGACGCAGGGTGTAGGCGCGCGCCGTGACCGCACCGGGCAGCGTGCCGGCGCTCGCGGCGATCGTCAGCGTGCGCGCGGCCTCGGCCCACGAGAGCTCCGTGGTCGCAGACGACAGCACCGGGCCTTCGCCGGCGTCCTGATAGAGCGAGAAGCGCCCATCGGCACCCGCCGCCGCGACGAGGGTCAGCTGGCTGAGCGGTCGCTGAGCGGCGAAATCCACGTAGTCGGTGCGCATCGCCACGATGCCACCTGCCTTGACGAGCACGGGCATGCGCGACAGGCCTGCGGTGATCGAGACGTTGGTCGGCCCGGTGTAGGTGACGCCGGTGAAGTAGTCCGTCCAGCTGCCCGGAGGCACCCACACGCTCGCCGCGGCGTTGCCATTGGCGTCATTGGGCGACGTGATCGGCGCGACGAGCACGCCATCGCCAAACAGGTATTCGCCGCCCGCGGCATACGCGGCCTCGATCGTCGAGTAGTTGAAATACATCGGGCGCACGATCGGGATTCCGGTCGCGTTGGCCTCGTGGGCGAGGCTGTAGATGTACGGCACCAGTGCCTGGCGCAAGCGCAGGAAGCGGGTCGCGCTCGCCGCCGCAGCTGCCTGGTAGTTCCACGGCAGCCGATCGCCGTGATCGGAGTGCAGCCGGTCGATCGGCTGGAACGTGCCGAGCTGGACCCAGCGCGCGTACATGTCCTCGGCGAGGTGGCCGCCGTGGAAGCTGCCGATGTCGTGGCTGATGTTGGACAGTCCGGCGGCCGCCTCGTTGGCGGTGAACCGGACCTCGTTGGCCATCATGTCCCAGGTCGCCGGTGTGTCGCCGGTGAACTGCAGCGTGTTACGACGCTCGGACCACGGACCGATCGCGTAGTTGCCATCGTCCGCGGCGAATTCCGAGCCGCCGATCCGCGCGAACGAGAACCCGCGCAACCCGCGCGCCGTGCCGCGGTCGGTATACGCCTGGTTGATGAGGTTGTCCGGGCTCACGTGCGGATTGGACGCGATCGATCCGCCGCAACCCGTGCAGTAGTCCAGCCACCATGCCCGCACACCCAGCTGCTCGAAGGGCTGGTGCAGATCGAAGTAAGCGGCGAGCTGCGCCGACAGCGACCAGTCGAAGCGGAACTGCGGATCTGCGGCGCCGGGGTTTTCTTGCACGAGCCCGCCTGCCCGCGCGTTGGCGGTGGCGAACCTCGGATCGTTGCCCGCGATGCTGGGGTGAATGTTGAGGCTCACCGAGAGACCTTGCTGTGCGGTCCACGCCATGAAGCCGGCCGGGTCGGGGAACAGCCGGGCGTTCCAGCTCCAGCCGTTCCACTGGCTCGGAGACTTCCAGTCGGTATCGATGACCAGCCAGTCGATCGGAGTGAAGTTGCTGCGAAACTGCGGCAACAGGGACGTCTGATAGTCAGCCGCGGTGTACGCGAAGAATCGCGAGTACCAGACGCCGTACACCGATTGCGGGAGCAAGGCGATTGCGCCCGACAGTGCGTTGAGGTCGCCGAGCGCTTGCCGGTAGTTGGCCCCGTAGCCAAAGAAGTAGCCGTCCTGATAGGCCCGTCGTTGCGACGGCCGATCGCGGACGACGTGCGCTGCATCGAGCAGTGCCGTGCGGGTATCGTCGAGGAGATACCAGCCGTGGCGGTTGAGCACGCCGGGATGCGCGGGCACCGGCAGCACGCGCGGATTGTCGAGCGAGCGCGACCAGCCGCCGAGCGCGTCGGTGGGACCCGCGCCGTAGCCGGTGCTGATCAGCCCGGGGGTTGCCGCCGGAAAGCTCGTCGTCGACGTCGGGGTGACCGCCAGGCTATCGAGGTTGACCCGGCCCGAGTCGCCGGCATTCTGCAGGATGGTGATCGCGTTGGTCCCGGCGCTCAGCGTCACCGTGGCGGCCGCGACGGACCAGTCGTTCCAGGACGCGGTGGGTGCGAAGCTCAGCGCCGGCCCGGCAGCGCCATTGATCCGCGTGGACAGCGTGCGCCGGGAGCTCTGGCCATCGCTGCCGACCGCGCTCGCGTAGCGAACCGCCAGCCGGTACGTCCCGGCCGCTGGTACACCGGAGACGTCGTACGAGATGCTGGCGCCGGTGCTCTCGAACCCGGCGGTGAACGCCGAGCCGGTGAACCCGCTGTGATCGTAGGCGGTCCCGGCGCGGCCACCCAGCAGCGCGGCTTCGGCCTCGCAGGCGGCTCCGATCGCACAGTAGGACGGGAACGCGGGAGCCGCCGTCGTGACCGCACCGGTGATCGCGTCCGTGACCCGGATCGAGACATTCGCCGGCGTGAAGGGTCCGCTGCCTCGGCGGTAGCGCAGGGTCAGCGCGCTCGTCGTGATCTCGCGAAACCCATCCGCGCTGATGGCCGTGGTGAACGACGGCGCGGGGAGATCGCGATGGACGGCGTTGAACGTCGTCGCGTCCTGGAATGCGAGGTCGTCCGCGTACTCCAGGCGAATCAGCGTGGGTGTCAGCACGGTGAACCGCGCGTTGCCGTCGATGACAGCGTTGTCACTCGCGGACGCGCTGATCGGATCCTCGATCGAATCCCGGAAACGCTGGTCGCCAGAATCGGTGGGAGCGCAGCTGGTCAGCGCGGCCCCCGCTATCAGTGCTACCGAGATCGACCTGATCGGCATGGTCTGTCCTCCGGTACCGCTGGTATCACATTGGACTGATACAGAGTATCAGTCGTGTAAATCCGGATTCGAGCGTGGCAATCCACAATACAAGTCCTGGTGGTCTCGTATTGGTTAGATCACCTCGGCCAGGTGTAGACGTAGAGCGCGCCCGACGCGAGCCGGCCCGCGATCTCCTCGCCGGGCACGGCCAGGATCACCTGGTCGCCCGCGATGCCGGCCGCAGAGATGCTCGCCGCGGCGGAGCGCATGGCCGGAGGCAGCGCGAGCTCGCGATCGGCTCGCCATGCCCCGTCGACGAAGCGCTCGGCGGTCGCCGAGGTCGGGCCGGTCACGACCACGCAGCGATCGCCGTCGAGCGCGACGATCCCGCGCGTACAGCCCTCCCTGCAATCCGCCAGTGACTTGGAGAGGACCGTGTGCTCGAGACTCCAGGCGTCGCCGGTCCACCGGAACACGTGGCTGGCGAACACGGTCTGGCCGTTCGTGGTCGCGCCTCCGCTCATCACGATCCGGTCGCCGGAGATCAGCCAGCTCGGGGTGGAGGTGATGCTGTCCGGGAGCTTCGGTGTCGCGGCCGGCTGCCACCCCGTCTCGTCGCGGCGGTACATCGCGACCGTGCGGGCATCGTCGTGGCACTGCACGATCGCCGTGGCGCCGTCGAGATAGACCTCGACGATCGGGCACCGCGAACCAGACCAGGTCAGCTGCGACGACTGCGTCCAGCTGCCGGCGCTCCAGCTGTAGATGAACGCGACCGGCGCACCACTCGCAACCGAGTAAGGTGCCACCAGCGCGGTGTCCCCCGAGAGCGCGATCGAGTGAGCGAGCTGGCCGTCGCTGGGCGCCGGCGCCGTCAGCAGCTCGTGCGCGTTCCAGTCGCCATGGTCGAGCTCGTAGCTCTGTGCCACGACCGTGCCGTCGCGCCGTTGTAGCCCGAGGAGTGCGTGGTTGCCGCTCACCGCCACCGTCGTGACGCGGGATTGCGGGTCCCCGGCCAGCGAGGCGCGGCGGCGGAACGCGCCGTCGGGCGAGCGCTCGAACCAGTGCGCTTGCGGAGGTCCGTCGTTGCCCGACGAGACGATGCGGCCGTCACCGACGGCGAGCCCGGCTCGCGAGCCGGCCGTCATCCAGCGTGATCGGCGCGGTCTCTGCCACGGTCGAGCCGTCGAAGCGCACAAAGTTGGC
>DATIPJ010000595.1:0-44299 GCA_035472155.1 Kofleriaceae bacterium | reverse complement strand
GCCTACGGCGAGCGGTAGCTTCCACGGCCGGAGGCTGCGAGGCACAGGTAGTTGAGTGTTGCGGCGGTGGGTCCTGCGAGACGGGCGGTCCGCTGTCACCCGCGAGACGAGGCCTACCATCGCCGGTAGCGCGCGTGTTCGCGCTCTGCTCAGCCCCCGTGCCACGCTCTGCTCAGCCCCCGTGCCACGCTCTGCTCAGCCCCCGTGCCGCGCCGTGCGGCCCCAGTCCGGCGGCGTGCTCGGCGCCGATGCAACCCAGGGCTGTGGGTAACGTGTGGATTGACTGCCGCTCGGTTTCGGGTAGTGCGCTGATATCACTTGGCTAACGCGAATTGCCAATGCTGTGACTGAACTTCTGGAGCAGCATTCAGTTGCACCGCCCAGATGGTCGCGACGGAATACGTCGCTGATATCATTAGCGTTCAGATCAACAGCGAGTGAAAGCGACAATCGATCTTTTCCTATCTCCGAGAACATATGAGGTTCTCAGAACCTCGGCTGGTAGGTCAGACCGCGGAACGGCTTCGAAGCCAAGGACCAAGCCGCCAGGGCGGACGACGCGAGCGCCGAGCTCGAGCCATTCACGCAAGTCGAAGGTCGCGCGGGAGGTGGCGGCGGCGTAGTCGTGGAGTGCGTGGTCCTCGAGGCGCTCGGCGAGGGGCTCGAAGTTGGGGAGGGCTAGCTCGCGTGCAGCGGTGCGGAGGAACGCGTGTTTTTTGCGGACAGGCTCGAGGGCGGTGATGTGGATCGACGGGAGTGCGAGGGCAACGATGAGAGATGGGAGACCGCCTCCGGAGCCGACGTCGAGGACGTGCGGCGGGGGGAGTGGAGGCGCGGCGTCGGTGGCGTGGGGGAGCGCGCGCAGAAGGGGTACGACGTGGAGGCTGTCGATGATGTGGAGGTCGAGGGCTTCATCATCGCGGGCCCCGGAGAGGTTGATGCTGCGATTCCACCGCATGAACAAGGCGCTGAAATCGCGGAGCTTTTGCTCGAGGGCGGCGTCGAGGCTCAAGGCGGCCAGGGCAGCGGCGAGCGCGGTCATCGCGCGGTCTCTGTGGCTATCGTCGAGCGTGAAACGGAGCTGATGCTGCGTGCCGCTCGGGGGATGCGGGCGAAGGAAGAGGCGACGAGGAGCTGGGAGCGCGGCAGTGCGAGCGCATGGAGTGGCAGCGGGAACGTGGGGGCCGAATGGCCGCCAGAGCGGTGTGATGCGCGCAGGGCGGAGTGCGTTCGTCGAGCCGTGGTGGCACGGCGTTGTGGGAGGGCACGCGGGGACGAGTGCGTTCGATGGGAGGTGGCGTCGGTGCAGCGTGATCGGAACCGCAGCGGCGGCGGATCGGACTCGGATCGGTGGAGCAGAAGTGCTGGGGAAGTCGCGATGTGCGAGGGAGCGAGGGCGGATGAGAGGATGCGGGCGCGGGCGGGTGCAGGGTGTGTGGCGTGGTGATGTGCGTGGTGCTGGTAGATCGTGGGGCGCGAGCGGCGCGAGCGGCACGGGGCGCACGGGCGGCGACGCGGGCGGTGTGGGGTGTGCGGTTCGGGGATCTTCGTGTGCAATGGGGGCGCGCGGTGCGTCGGTCGGGTGTGTGGCGTGCGTGAGGCGAGAATGAGCGTCGGTGTCGCGCAGCATCGGGCGCGATGGCTCGACGAGATCGTGTGCTGCGACGAGAGCGAGCGACGCGGTTCGCGGCACATGTCGGCGAAGCGCGTAGTCATGATGGCGTCGAGGGAATGCGGAGATGAGTGGGCAGAGCAGTCGCGGGCCAGGCTTCTGGCGACGAAACGGTTAGTTGGATACGATTTAGTACGCCGTTCCTGGGTCTCGTGTCGAAGCAAAGCCTGCTCTTGGTCGATGGAGACACTCGCAGCTTGCGAGTGCTGGAGGTGTCGCTGCGCAAGGCGGGCTTCATGGTGACCGCGGCGACGTCGGTACAGGATGCACTCGACAAGCTGGAGTTGCATGCGCCCGATCTGATCATCTCGGAGACGACGTTTCCGGATGGGGATGGCTTCGAGCTCCGGCGCCGGGTGCGCGCCACGGCCGAATGGTCGGAGATTCCGTTCATCTTCTTGACGGCCGAGGCTGCGATCGAGAACAAGATCCGCGGGCTCGAGCTGGGCGTCGACGACTATCTCACCAAGCCGATCTACATCAAGGAGATCGTCACTCGCATCCACATCTTGCTGCAGAAGCGGCAGCGGGTGCGGTTCGAGGAGCGGCGCGATGGTCGCACGCGGTTCGCCGGGCGGGTGCAGGACATGCCGGTCGTCGATGTCATCCAGACGATCGAGATCAGCCGCAAGTCGGGGGTGATCCAGTTCGTCGGTGAGCGCGGGCGGCAGGCGGCGATCTACTTCCGCGACGGGCGCGTGATCGATGCGGAGGCGGGGGCGCTGCAGGGCGAAGATGCGGTGTACCGGCTGCTGACGTGGAGCGAGGGCGAGTTCGAGGTGGTGTTCCGGACGGTGCGTCGCCGCGAGGTGATCGCGACGAGCTCGCAAGGGCTGCTGATGGAGGGGATGCGGCGGCTCGACGAGTGGTCGCGGCTGTTTGAACAGCTGCCGGCGCTGACGCATCGCTTCGAGGTGGATACGGCGGAGCTGGCCGCGAGGTTGGGGGACGTTCCCGACGACAACAACCGGATCCTGCGGTTGTTCGACGGCAAGCGGACGCTGCTGGAAGTCATCGATGCGTCCGATGTCGGGGACCTCGAATGCCTGCAGGCGATCTCGAGGCTGTATTTCGAGGAGCTGCTGCTGGATCTCGATCACGATAGCCCGACCCGCCGGGACACGGGCAGGCCGATGCCGCTGGTGGAGATCGACGTGCCGACGCCGATCGAGGAGAGCGCGTCGGGGCCGGTGGCGGCGGGTGCGGTGGCAGCAAGGGATTCGGCGCGGATGGAGGCCGCGGTGGATGAAGCGGGGGCGGAAGCCGCGGGGGCGGAGCCGGGCGAGGAGCCCGCAGAGGAAGTGGCACCGGAGGCGGTGGAAGAGAGCGTGGATGCGCTTGGCGCGGCTGGGACGGCGGAGAGCGCGGTGGCGACGGCGGAGGAGAGTGGGGGCGCGGAGGCCGAGGAGGACGACGGCCTGCAGGTCCCGATCGAAGAAGTCGGACCGCTGCTGGGAGGCTATCGCCCGTCGAGCCTGCGGCTGATCGACGAGGCGGTGGCGGCAGCGCAGGCGATCGAGCCGTCGCTGTTCGACGACAGCGCCGAGCGCGGTGGGCCGCGGCCCGAGCCGCATCGCGGCAATGGCGTGACGCGGGTTGCGGTGATCTTCGAGCGGCCCAGGGTGGTGGACGAGGCGGCTGCGGCGGAAGCGGAGGGCGCGGAGGGGCGCGCGCAGCCTGGGCGTGAGGAGTCTGGGTTGCGGATGATCGGATCGCTCGGTCGCGACCGCGCGGAAGCGTCGGGTGAGCTGGCGCCGCTGGGGACGACCCGGCCCAGGCGCAGCGAGACGGCGCGCGAGCTGGTGACAATCTTGCCGCGGCGAACCACGCGGGAGCTGGCCGTGGTGCCGCCCGCGCCGCTACCGCTGCCGCCGCCGCCGCCGGTGTCGGCGGAGTTGCCGAGGGTGGCGCGGGATCTGTCGGAGTCGCTGCCGACGCCGACGCCGACGTCGCCGGTGCTGGAGCCGCGCGCGCAGCCAGCGCCGGCGATCGAGCTGCCGAGTCAGGTGCCGATGCAGATCCAGCAGCCGCATGTGTCGCTGCCGGGGAGCGGGGTGCGCGCGCCGAGCCGCTCGCGCCGAATGCTGCGGATCATGAGCTCGATCGAACAGAATGGACCCGGTCTCGGACCGCTGCTGCTGATCGTGCTCGCGGCGGTGCTGGCGGGGACGGCTGTGCTGCTGCGGCTGCGGCGCCACGCGCGGGTCTCGGAGAGCGTCGAGGTGGTCCATGATGCGCGGCCGCCGGCGGCGGCGGGTGCGTTCGAGACCTGGGCACCGACGCCGGATCCGGTGACCGCGCCAGCGGGGCCGTCCCTGGGAACCGCAGGCGTGGAGCCGTCGAGGCGGCCGGTGGGGGCGCCGGTTGGTTCGGCGATGGGATCGGCGGCGGTCGACGCAGGCGTGGGGCCCGACGCGAGCCGTCGTGCGCCGGAGCCTGCACCGCGCAAGGAGCCGGCGGCCGCGTCGCAGCGAGCGAACGGAGCGGACAAGGTCGCCGACGCCAAGGTGCTGTTCGACAAGGCGCACGATGCGCTCGACGAGGGAGATTTCGCGCGCGCGTTCGAGCTGGCCGACGCGTCGCTCAGGCAGCGCAAGACGGCGCGGACGTATCTGTTGCGTGCGCAGGCGCTGCAGCGGCTGGACCGGATCGACGATGCCCTTGCTTCGATCGACGCGGCGACGCAGCTGGCGCCCGGGTTTGCGACGGTGTGGGAGATGCGCGGCCGGATCCTGTGGGCGGCGCGGCGGCGCGACGAAGCGCGCGCGGCGTTCGAGAAGTTCCTCGAGCTGGATCCGAACAGCCCGAAGGCGGCGGCCGTGCGGCGGCTGATGGACGAGCCGCGCTGATGCAGGTCCTGGGGATCGAGAGCTCGTGCGACGAGACCGCGGCGGCGATCGTCGAGGATGGCAAGCGCGTGCGGTCGGAGGTCGTGGCGTCGCAGAACGAGGTCCACGAGCGCTACGGCGGGGTGGTCCCGGAGCTGGCGTCACGCGCGCATATCCTGAACGTGGTGCCGGTCCTGCAGGCCGCGCTGGAGCGCGCCGGGGTGGCGCTGGGGGACGTGGACGGCATTGCGGTGACGCACGCGCCGGGCCTGGTGGGTGCGCTGCTGGTCGGCCTGCAGACGGCGAAGTCGCTGGCGTGGGTGACCGGCAAGCCGCTCGTCGGGGTGCATCACCTCGAGGGGCATCTATCGGCGATCTATCTCGAAGGGGATCCGCCGCCGATGCCGCATCTGGCGCTGATCGTCTCGGGCGGGCATACGTCGCTGGTGCGGGTCGATGACCATGGATCGGTGGTCGAGCTCGGCGCGACGCGCGACGATGCCGCTGGCGAGGCGTTCGACAAGGGCGTCAAGCTGCTCGGGCTGGGGTATCCCGGCGGGGTGGTGATCGATCAGCTGGCGCGCACGGGCGACCCCAAGGCGATCGCGTTCCCCAGGGCGATGACCGCGGGGGAGCATGGGGCGGACTTCTCGTTCAGCGGGCTCAAGACGGCGCTGCTGCATCACGTGCGCGCGCACGGCGTGCCCGATGGGCAGGCGCTGGCGGATCTGTGCGCGAGCTACCAGGCGGCGATCGTCGAGGTGCTGGTGCGCAAGACGCGGCACACGGCGCGGCGCGAGGGGCTCGCGCATGTCCAGGTGTGCGGCGGCGTGGCGGCGAATTCGGCGCTGCGCGCGGCGCTGCAGGCCGCGGGCGTCGAGGACGGCTTCCGGATGTATGCGCCGTCGCCGGCGCGCTGCACCGACAACGCGGCGATGATCGCCGCGGCGGGCTACCATCGGCTGGTGCGCGGCGAGCGCGATGGGCTGGCGCTCGATGCGGTGCCGAGCGCACCGCTGCCGCGTCGAGCGAAGCGCGCGGGGTCGTGATGAGCCCGGTCGGGGATGGCGGCAATGGCGACGACGGCGCGAGGATGCGGCGCGAGGAGCCGTTCCCGGACGCGCGCACGCTGCTCGGGCGCTATCAGCTGACCGCGAAGAAATCGTTCGGGCAGAACTTTCTGATCTCGGAGCGCACGTTTCGCGCGATCGTCGATGCGACGGTGCGCGCCGACGACGACTGGATCGTCGAGATCGGCGCGGGGCTCGGCACGCTGACCGCGCGGCTCGCCGAGCGCGTGCCCGAGGGCAAGATCATCGCGATCGAGCGCGATCCGGACATGGTGGCGGTGCTGCGCGCCGAGCTCGCCGGCGTGGACAACGTCGACATCGAGGCCAGCGATGCGTTGCGCTACGACCTGCGGATGGCGGCGCGGTGGCGCGGCGATGCGATCACGGTGTGCGGGAACCTGCCGTATCACATCGCGGCGCCGCTGCTGTTTCGCGTGCTCGCGGCGCGCGACGTGGTGCGCTGTGCGGTCGTGATGATCCAGAAGGAGATGGCCGACCGGATCGTCGCCCCGCCCGGCGGCAAGGCGTACGGGGTGCCATCCGTGCTGATCCGGACGTACGCCGATGTCTCGACGGTGGCGCGGGTGGGGGCCGGGGCGTTCGTCCCGCCGCCCAAGGTGGACTCGACGGTGCTCAAGATCGTGCCGCTGCCCGGAGGGAAGCCGCGCGTGCCGATCGCCGACGAGCGCCACCATGCGGCGGTGGTTCATGCGGCGTTCGGTCAGCGGCGCAAGACGCTGCGCAATGCGCTGCGCGGCGCGTTCGGGGCCGAGGCGGTGGATGCGGCGCTGGCGCAGACCGGGATCGACGGCATTCGGCGCGGCGAGACGCTCGATCTGACGGAGTTCGCCCAGCTGGCCGCGGCGCTGCCGGCGGACGGTGCGATCGCCGCGCCGTAGCCGGCCGAGCGCGCAGGCGGCCGGCGGGGTCCGGAGATGGTAAGGATGGGCTCCCCGAGGAGAGAGCATGCCCGAGCTTCCCGAAGTCGAGACGGTTCGCAGAACGCTGGCGCCTGCCGTCGGCGGGCGGATCTCGTCGGTGTGGACGAGCGGCATGGGACTCCACATGGCGCGCAAGCCGCCGGCGGCGAAGCTGCGCAAGCTGGTCGGCGCGCGGATCACGGCGGTGCGGCGGCACGGAAAGTACCTGCTGCTCGACACCGACCACGCCGAGTCGATCCTCGTCCACCTCGGGATGACCGGGCGCTTGCGCATCCAGGGCACGGCGGACCCGCGCGTGCCGCACACGCACGTCGTGCTCGGGCTGGGGACGCGCGAGCTGCGCTTCGTCGACGCGCGGCGGTTCGGTCAGTTCGATATCGTGGTGCGCGGCGAGGAGCGAGAGCACCCGGGGCTGGGGGCGCTCGGGCCGGATGCGCTCGAGCACGGTGTGGACGCCGGTGCGATGCTCGCGGCGGCCCGGACCAAGCGCACCACGCTGAAGGCATTCGTCCTCGACCAGAGCGTGATCGCCGGGGTCGGGAACATCTATGCATCGGAGGCGCTGTGGCGGGCAAAATTGCGCCCGACGCTGCGTACGCACAAGCTCACGGCGGCGGCGGCGGTCCGGCTCGCGGCGGCGATCCGCGAGGTGATCGAGCGGGCGCTCGAGAACGGCGGCACGACGCTCGCCGACTTCGTCGACGCGGACGGAACGGCCGGCGAGAATGCCGACTATCTGTGGGTCTACGATCGCGCCGGACAGCCGTGCACGCGCTGCCGCACGGCGATCAAGCGCTCTGTCCTCCAAGGACGCGCAACGTACTACTGTCCAACGTGTCAGACCCCGTAAGGGGTCTACAGCTTGGGCGTTGTGGATTTCGAGTCGGTTTGCCCGCGGGGGAACCGATAGGATAGTGTGGCGCCGGAAAACCAGCGAAGGTCGCAGCCCTAGCCTGCCCGAATGAGCACCGACGACGCCGACGAAGACCTGATGGTGCTGTACCAGCGGGGAGAGGTCCGCGCATTCGAGGTCCTGCTGTCGCGCCACCGCAAGCCGGTCTACAACTTCATCCTGCGGTTCGTCGGCGATCGCGAGACGGCCGAGGACCTGCTGCAGGAAGCCTTCATGCGCGTCATCAAGGGCGCGGAGGCGTACAAGCGACAGGCCAAGTTTACAACGTGGCTTTACACCATCGCGCGTAACCTGTGCGTTGACCAGACCAGGAGACGGAAGCACCGCAAGCACGCCTCGCTGGATGCACCGATGGACACCAGCGACGACAGCGGAACGCTGCTGGATGTGATCCCGTCGAACGAGATGGCCAGCGATCGCAAGTCGGTGAACAAGCAACTGCACGCAACCATGCAGCGGGCGATCGAGGCGCTGTCCGAGGAGCAGCGCGAGGTGTTCCTGATGCGCGAGTTCCTCGACATGCCGTTCAAGCAGATCGCGGATGTTGTCGGCGTGCCCGAGAACACGGTCAAGAGCCGCATGCGCTACGCGCTCGAGAAGCTGAGGCTCGAGCTCGACGAGTACAAGGACGTTGCGAAGGCGGCGCCGTGAAGCACGGCGGCGAGCAGCCCGGGACCGAAGACCGTGGCAGTCGCGCTGTGACCGAGGACGACGCGGATGCGGACACGACCGGGCAGCACCGGGCGATGCGCTCGGTGTGGCTGTCGATGCGCGACGAGGATCCGCCGCACCGCGGGATGATCGATCTGCTCTCCGCGGCGCGGGCGAAAGCGGAGACGATGCGCGCATCGCCGACGCTGCGGCAGCGCCTGGCCGCATGGATCCGCCGGCCGCCGGCGCTGGCGTTTGCGATGGTGGTGGTGCTGGTCGGCGGAGCGGTGCTCGTGCTCGGGCGGAGTAGCGGGCACCGCAGCTCCGATCTCGCGGCCGGGTCCTCCGGCGCGATCACGGAGCGTGTGCCGCCGGAGGCGGCGGTCCGGAGTGCGGGCGTCGCAGCGAGCTCCGCGAAGGAGGCGCCGCCGGACCTGGCAGGCTCGGAGCCCGCTGCACCGACGGCACCGAGGAGGATCGCACGGAGCCCGACCGTTGCGCGCGGCGCCGATGGAGACGCAGCACCGACGAAGACAGCAGCGGTCGAGCAGACCGCCGCCGGGGGGCACCTGCTCGACGAGGATACCGAGAAGCGAGACGATCAGACGCCGCTCGAGCGTTTGTACGCGCAGTGCTCGTCGGCGGCCAGGCGCGGAGATTGCGCGGCGGTGCGGACGATGGTCGGCAAGATTGCGAAGACGGATCGCGGATATCGCGCGCGGGTCGCCAAGGACGCCGCGGTGGCGCGGTGCCTCGCGCACCCGGTGGACGCGGCGGATGCGTTAGCTGAATAGCTCGGCCTGCGGACCGGGCGGGCGGACCGAGCCGATGAGATCTTCGACGTAGGGGTGCGGCCACGTGAGCCGCGCTTCGTCGGGCAGCCGGCCGTACCGCTCGGCGTAGGCGCGTAGCCAGCGGCGCGTGTGCGCATTGGCGTAGCCGCCGCCTGCGATCGGCCCGAGCTCGCACTCGTAGCGCGCACGGATCCGGGCGAAGCGCTCGTCGCGCACGACCTTGGCGACGACGGAGGCAGCGGCGACCGAGGCGTGCTTCTCCTCGGCGCGATCGTGCGATTCGAAGTGCGGGTAGCGCTGGCCGAGCGCCGCGAACATGCGCTTGCCGTCGGCGATGATGCGATCGACGCTGGGCGCCTGGTCGATCAGGCGCGTGGCGAGCTCGCGCTCGAGGACGTTGAGCTCGTGGCGAAGGACGCGCTCGTCGATCTCGGTGTGCTCGACTTCGATCAGCGCGACGAAGCGGGCGCGGCGGCGGATCTCGACGTCGAGCTCGCTGCGGACGGCGTGGGCGTCGTCGCCGGCGCCGTACGTCTTGGAGTCGCAGAGGCCGTTGCGGGTGAGCGCCGCGGCGCTGCGCGAGTCGAGGACGACCGCGGCGATCACCATCGGGCCCACGGCGGGGCCGCGGCCTGCTTCATCGATGCCGAGGGTGAGGCGGATCGGCGGCGGCTGTCGCGAGAGGTTCGCCAACTTCGCGCGGGCGCGGGGCTTCGCCATGTCGATGGATCCTAAACAATCCATCTGACGGATGGGAAGCGTCACAGACGTGCGTCTGCAATCTCGAGAGCGCGTCCGACGCCCACTTCGAGGTCGAATGCGTGAACATCGATCACGGCGCCCCAGTGGGCGAGCCGATCCGCCACGGCGGTGAGCGCGTCGATCGCCGCGCGCTCGAGCGGCTCGGCGATCTCGCGATCGAGGTCCGGAGCGCCGCGCACCAGCGCGTGATAGACGGCGTCCTCGGCGAGCTCGAGGCGCGGAACGTCGTTGCGGAAAAACGCCTCGACGTAGCCCCCCTCGAGGTAGCCACGCAGGAACGCGCGGGCGCGATCGAACACGCGGGACAGCGCGAGGCCGATCCGGTCGTCGGCGGCGCGCTGGAGATCGCCGACGACATCGACCTCGAGCGCGGCCGATAGCGTGCGCGCGGCGGCATCGGCGATGCGCGAGCGCAGCGTGAGATCGGCGGCGACGCGCCGGCGGCCGCTCTCGACCGCGGCCTCGAAGCCCGACGACAGGAGCGCGATGAGATAATCGCGATCGGCGGCGGTGGCCGAGTGCGTGGCGAACGGGAGGCGGCGTGGGCGAACGAGGTCGAGGACCTCGCGGGTGGCGCGGCGATAGAGCAGCGCGGTGGCGTCGGACAGCGCCTTGCGCTCGGCGATCACGCCGGCGCTGGCGAGCTCGCGGGCGGAGGCGAGCAGCTCGTCGCAGCCGCTGCGTGCGGCGTCGGCAGCGGTGCGCGCGCGGCTCTGGCTGGCCTCGACGGCGGCGCGCGCCTCGGTGACGACCGTGCGGAGGGCGCGCGTGCAGCCATCGCGCTTGAGCTGGCGCGCCTGCTGAAAGAAGCGCTCCTCGAGCGCGGCGTCGAGGGCGGACCAGTTGCCGTCGGGGCCTGTCTGTGCGGTCTTCCACGCCAGCGCGCGGCGCGCGGAGAACGGGACGACGGTCTCGACGAGCTCGCCGAGCTCGCCGGCGATGAACTGCAGGATCTCGGCGGTCTCGTCGTCGGACAGCTGGTCCGCCTTGTTGAGCACGCCGAGCACGCGCTTGCCCTCGTTGCGGATCGACGCGAGCACGCGCTTCTCGCTCGCCTTGCCGCCCTGGGACGCGGTGAACACCCAGACGATCGCGTCGGCGCGGGCGATGAAGGCGCGCGCGGTGGCCTCGTGCTCGGGCTGGATCGAGTTGAGGCCGGGCGTGTCGACGATGTTGATCTTCTCGAGCTGAGGGAGCGGGACGAGGATCTCGACCCGGTCGATCGCCCTGGCGTCCTCGGGGGCGAGGCCGCGCAGATGCGCCATCAGCGCGTCCCAGCCGAGCTCGCGCACGCTGCCGTCGGCGGCGATGATCCGCCCGCCGCGCTCGACGCCATAGCGCACGACGTTGATCGTGGCGGTGGTCGGCGTGATCCCGGTCGGGGCGACGTCGGCGCCGATGAACGCGTTGACGAACGACGACTTGCCGCTCGAGAACTCGCCCATGACGGTGACCAGCAGCGGCTGATCGAGGCTCGCGGCGGCGCGCGCGATGTCGCCGACCAGGTGGCCGAGCTCGCGGCGCTGGCCGACGGTGCGCGACAGGAATGCCGCGACCTCGGCGATGTCGGTCCCGGGGCTGCCCAGCAGGGCCGCGCGGGCGGCGGTGAGGATCTCGCGGGCCGGCGCGTGGTGCGGCGCGACCCGGAGCGCGGCGAGCGCCGAGGTGGCGGCGCGCTGGGGATCGCCGGCCAGCGCGAGGCGCGCCAGCCAGACGTGGGCGTCGACGTCATCGCGCGCGGCTGCGAGCTCGAGCAGCGCGCGGGCGGCTTCGGGCTGTGACTCGGCCATCGCGGCGCCGCGGGCGACGATCGCGCGGACATCGGTCGGATCGATCGCGAGCAGATCGGACGCCCAGCGGGCCTCGCGCTGGGTGTCTCCGGCGGCGATCGCGGTGTCGACCGCGGCGCGCAGCGGCTCGGTGCCGCCGCCGAGGGCGAGCGCGCGGTCGTAGCTGGTGAGCGCGGCGTCGAGGTTGCCGATCGAGCGATGGGTCGCGGCGATCTTGGCGTGCAGCTCGGCGTTGCGCGGCTCGGTCTGGAGCGCCTCGAGGAAGTAGCCGTGAGCGGCCGTGGCGTTGCGCTCGGCGAGGGCGGCATCGCCCTGGGCGATCAGGACGTCGAACCGGATCTGCGCGCCGAGCGGCGTGGGATCGCGCTCGGCCAGCGCGCGGGCCCGGCCGAGGCGCTCACCGGCGATCGCGGCGGCGGATTCGACGAGCGACAGCCGGCCAAGGCCGTAGAGCGCCAGCGCGGGCGGATGATCGCCGGACGAGGCGCGATCGAGGTGGCGCTGCGCCTCGTCGTAGGGACCGCCGTCGGCCACGAGCGCCTCACCGAGGGCAGCCCGCGCATCGACGTCCTCGGCGTCCTCGGCGACGGCCTTGCGGAGCTCGCGGATCGCCTTGTCGATATCGCCTCGGCGCCGCCATGCGACGCCGAGGCCGCGGTAGGCGTCGGCGAGGATCGCGCGGTCACCAGCCGCATCGGCGATCGCGCGGCCGAGCGAGGCGATCGCCGGCTCGTAGCGCGCCAGGGTCACCAGCGCGAGGCCCTGGCCGACGAGGGCGGCCGGGTCGCCGGCCCGGAGCCTCAGGGCGCGCTCGAAGGCTTGCAGCGCGCGGCCGGGGTCCTGATCGACCAGCCTCGCTCCTCCGAGGACGATCAGCGCCTGGCCATGGTCGGGCTTGGCGATCAGCAGCGCCTCGAGGACCTCGATCGCCGAGCTCGCATCGCCGCGCGCCAGCAGGCGCTGCGCCTGATCGAGTTGATCGCGGTACTCGTCGAGCACCAGCTCGCCGGCCAGGTCTCCCAGCCGGCGTTGCATGCGCGACCACAGCGACATGCTTTGAGCCTACAGCATCACGAGACGTCGGGCGGCAGCGCGCCCTGCTCGGCCTCGTCCAGCAACGGTTCATCGGGCGCCCACAGCCCCTCGCGGAGCTGGCGCAGCGCATTGCCGGCGGCGCGGATCTGCTGGATCTGCTCGGTGGTGGCGGCCTTGAGCTGGTCGACGCCGCCGGCGTGCTCGCGGCGCTCGGACATCGTCCGATCGAGGATCTCGCTGATGCCCTTGTAGAGCGTGTTGCCGGCGTTCGAGACGAACTCGGACAGCCGCTTGGCGAAATCGTCGATGCAGCGATCGAAGTGCGGCCGCATCGCCTCGGCGGCCTTGAGCACGGCGGCCGGGACGCGCTCCTTGGCCTGGATCCGGATGTCGCCGGCGATCTTCGACTTGAGGACGATCGCCAGGATCGGCGCCGCGAGCGTGAGCAGGCCGCCGGCGAGCGCATTCACGAACAGCATCACCGTGGTGCCGAGCGCGCCGACGGCGTAGATCCCGACGTCGTACTTGAAGCTGTCGACCGTGATGTCGACGGCGGTGTCCTCGGGGCCGAGCCGCTCGGCCAACGTCGCGGCCGCGGCGGCCACGTTCTCGTTGGTGATCGCGATGACCTCCTCGGCGAGGTGCTCGAGCATCGCGGCGAGCCGCGCGCCCTCGAGCTCGGCCCACTCCTTGAACTTGTCCTCGATGAACGCCGGCAGGAACGCCTTGACGTCGTTGGCGTCGACCGCGTCGATCTGCCCGGGCAGCGCGTGGACGAACGCCTTGGCGAACGCCTCGAGGTCGAGGCCGATCTGGTTCTTGATCGACTCGGCGTCGGCGTCGATCCGCACGTGGAGCTCGTCGAGCTTGCGCTTGGAGGTATCGAGCTGCTCGCGCACCGCGGTGATCCGCTGCTCGAGCTGCACCAGATCGAGGTCGTAGGCGCGCATGCGCACGCCGAGGTTGTTCTCGAGGTAGCCCGCCGTGCGCGTGGCATCGGCGGCCGCATTGTCGAGGATGACCTGGGCGCGGTCGCGCGCGAGGAAGCGCTCGAGGTACGCCATCAGCTCGGGCATCCCGCTCGCCGGATCCTTGGTCTTGGCCCAGTCCTTGGCCGACAGCGGGAACACCACCGGATCGGGCATCATCTTGCCGAGGCCGGTCTTGACGTAGTCGAGCACGGCGGTGCGCTCGTCGGCCGACAGCATGTCCATCTTGCCGAGGACGAAGATCAGGCGATCGCGCGCGCTCTCGAGGATGCGGCTCTTCAGGAACTCGCGCTCGCTGTCCTTGAGCGCCTGGCCGGCGTCGAGCAGGAACACGACGGCATCGGCCCGCGGCACGTAGCCGTACGTGACCTCGGCGCGCTGCTCGTTGAGGTCGTTCACGCCCGGCGTATCGACCAGCACGACGTGGTTCTTGACCAGGTCGCTCGGGAAGCCGAGCTCGACGTACGCGACCTCGCTGGCGTGGCCGCCGGCGACGGTGACCCACTCCTTGATCTGGTGCGGATCGAGGAACTTGCTCTCGCCGGTGGTGAGCACGACGCGCGCGGTCGGGTTCTGCGCCCACACGACGTGGTTGATCGACGCGGTGGTCGGCGTGATCCCGGTCGGCAGGATGTCGCTCTGGAGCAGCGCGTTGACGAACGTCGACTTGCCGTGATTGAACTCGCCGAGCACGACGAGGTGGAAGCGCTCGGATTCGAGCTTGGGGATCCGCGTGGTGCGGATATCGCGCGCCAGCGTGATCATGCCGACCTTGTCGGCGAGCTCGGCGAGCTGCTGGAAACGCGAGACGATCTCTCGCTTGGCTTGCTTGTGATGTTCGAGAAGGATCATGGGGCTCCCGCGGCGATCAGAAAACGCTGATCAGGTCGCCGACCTGCTTGTCGATCTCGACGAGGCTTGGCTTGCCCGCCGGGTCCTGCCCCATCGCCTGCGCGTACATCGCCGACCCGGCGAACAGACGCAGCGCCTGCACGCGCTTGGGCACGTAGGGATGAGAGCGAAATAGCTCCGCATAGCGGCCGATCCCCTTCTTCACGTCGGGGACGGTGCGGAGGTACTCCTCGGCGTTGAACGCCGAGCGCTTGTCGACGCCGAGCTCGAGGGCGACCATCGCCTGCAGCGTCTTGTCGAGGTCCTTGACCGCGAGCAGCGCGGCGCGATCGCAGGTGACCTCGGCGCGGCGCGACCAGGCCTGCAGCGTCATGATCGCCGGCTGGACGACCCAGCGCACGTAGAACGCCGCGGCCTCGTTGAGGTAATGCAGCGCGGTCGCGTAGAAGATGTGGCCGTTCTGGACATGGCCGAGCTCGTGCGCGATGGCTGCGAGCAGCTCGGTGTCGTCGAGGCGCTCTGCGAGCTCGAGGTTGACGATGAGGTGGGGTGCGTCGTCGGTGCCGAGCACCTTGACCTTGAAGGTGGCCGACGGCGAGGCGAACACGGCCGGGACCCGGACGCGCAGCGCGGCGCCCGCCGCCTTGGCCGCGTGGTAGACGCGCGGATATTGCTGATCGGTGACCTTGACCGCGGTGCCGAGCAGCTCGGTGCGCGCGACATCGCGCCACAGCCGCGTGGTGGCCTCGAGCGCCATGGTCACAGGCCGTGCGATCGTCAGCGTGCGCCGGAACTTGCGCTCGCCGGTGAACGCATAGGCCGCGCCGTCGCGCTGCTGCTGCTCCAGGGAGCCGCGCCGCCCCGCGATCCATTTGGCGAAATCGAAGTCAACGCCTACCGACATTCCGGCAGTATAGCGGCTCGCGCGATCGCGCAAACTGCGCGCGCGCGCCCACGCACGGCTTGCGGCGCGTTTCGACGGGGTCTCGGCAAACCGAGGAACGGAACGCTCGTGACGAATATTGACCTCGGGAAGCCGTGCAGCGTAGCGTCGTTCCATGAGCAAGGAGCAGGGCGCGTGCATCCTGGTGGTCGACGACGATCCGGAGATCGTGGCGATGCTCACGACGCGCCTCGGACACCGCGGTTACAAGGTCTTGACGGCGAGCGATGGCCATCGCGCCCTCGAGCTCGCCAAGCGCGAGAAGCCCGAGCTCGTGCTGCTCGACGTCATGATGCCTGGCAAATCGGGCTGGGAAGTCGCGCGCTCGCTCAAGCAGGATCCCGTCACGCAGGGCATCAAGATCGTCATGGTCACGGCGATCGGCGAGCAGGTGAATGAGCTGACTTCGCCGCTCTATGGCGCCGATGCGTACATCGACAAGCCGTTCGAGTTCGAGCGGCTCGAGCGCGTGATCCGGGAGCTCGTCACGGACCGTTGAGGAGCTTGGTCGCCTTGGCGTGGAGCGGGTTCCGCGGGTCGATGATCGCGCGGATCTGACGCAGCTTCTGCTTGGCAGATTCCTTGTCGGAGGCCATCTCGCTCTGGGCCGCGCGGTAGAGGTCGTTGGCGACCGAATCGAGCTTGTCGCGCACGGTCTTGTTGCTCGAGCCGCTGGTGCTGCCGAGGGAATCGGACACCTTCACGGCCTGGTACGCGGCCTCGTAGTCCTTGGCGGCCATGTAGAGCACCGCGGCGCGCGAGGCCACGACGGCGAGCTTCTGCTGCATCTCCGCGACGTAGGCGCCGCCGACCTCGCGATCGAAGGTGATCGCGCGATTGAGGGCGACGAAGGCATCGGTGGGCTTGGTCCCAGGCGCCATGCCCACGCTGTACGTCTTGCCGAGCTGCTGGTAGATCGCAGCCATCGTCTTGAGCTCCTGGGCGTCGACGCCGGTCATCGACGGCGCGCTCGCGGCGGACAGCGCCGCGGCCCCGGCGAAGTCCTTCTTGCGATAGAGCGCATCGGCGTCATTCTTGATGTCCTGGAGCGTGCGGCCGGTGTGCTTGCGCGCCGGCGGATCGATCTCGATCTTGTCGGCGCGGTCGTCCTTGGTCGGAGCGCGCCTCTCGATCTTCCGCTCGGTGCGCTCGGGCCGCCGGGGCACCTTCTTCTCGGGGGCCGCGGCCGCAACTCGCTCGGGGGGTGGCGGCGGCGGCGGCGCCGACGACGACGTGGTCGGCGCGGGTGGTGGCTGCGCCGGTGGCGGCGGCGCGGGTGGCGGCATGATGGGGGTCACGATCGGCGTGATCTTGTCCGGCTTGGGAACCGCGGCCGGCGCGGCAGCGCTTCCCGACGCAGGCGTGGTCGGCGCGGCGGTGCTCGGGGGCGTGTTGGCCGCAGGCGTGGTCGGCGCGGCGGCTCGAGGCGGCGCCGCCGGTGGACGATCGACGCGCGGGGCCGGCAGCGTTGGAGGCGCGTCGCTCGTGCCGCGAACCACCGCGATCGTCGCGATCGCGGCGAACAGCGCGACGGCGGCCGCGGCCAGCGACATCTTCATGCGCCTGGTGAGGGCGATCGGCGGCGCGGGTCGGGGCTGCGCCACCAGGCCCGGCGTGCCGTTCGGATAGGCGATCGGCGAGACCAGCGCGGTCGATGGTGCTTCGCGACCCGGCGCGCCGGGCACGACGGCGACCCCCGGCAGGATGGCGCTCGCGCGCTGCCGCGGCATCTCGCCGCTCTGACCGCTGCGGCCGGCCTGCCCGGGCGGGCTCGCATAGGGGAACGGGATGCGCGCCGGATGCGCGGGTTGGATCCCGGGACCGGGGCTGGCGACCCCCGGCAGTGGCTTGAGCGATGGGTCGAGGAGCGTGGCCGGCTGCCCCGGCGCGCGCCCGATCATCTGCGGCAGCGGTAGCGTGGTGGCCGAGGCCGGCTGAGGCTGCGCCAGCGACGGCAGCTGCATCGAGGGCACGCTCTGCGCGGGATGGATCGTGGCCGGCGCAGCGCCACTCTGGATCGGCGGCACCGAGGGTGGGCGCGGCGACGCACCGGGGCGCTCGAGGCCGTAGCTGCTCGCCGGCCGGTTCGAGGGCGGGCGCGGACGCGCGCGGGGCGACGGCGGCGGCAAGGTCTTGGGCCGGTTCACCGGCGTGATCAGGCGGTCGGGCGTGGCGGGCTCGCTGCCGACGGGCGTGCCGGACATCGTCGAGAGCTCGAGGTCCTCGTCGCCGCCGTAGCTCGCAGGCTCGCGCGGGACCCCATTGGGCTGCTCGAAGCGAAATATCGTATTGCCAATCTCGATCACGTCGCCGGTCGCGAGCACGAATGGCGCATCCTCGAGATGGCTATTGACCAGCGTGCCATTGCCCGAGCCGCGGTCGGCGAGCACCCACGCACCGTCGTCGTTGCGCAGATCGAAGTGCTTGCGCGACACCGTCATGTCGGTGAGCACGAGGTCGTTGTCGATGCCGCGTCCGATCGTGTAGGTCTTGCCGGGGCGGACCTCGATCGCCTGTCCCATGTCGTTGCCTTGCGTGATCACGAGCCGCGCGATCTTGGGCGGCGGCAGCATCGCGAGCGCCGCGACGCGCGGCTCGTCGACGGTGGGCTCGTCGGACACGCTGTCGCCACCAGTCGCCGTGACGCCGGTGTTGGGGCGCCGCGCCTGATCGAGCCCCAGCGCACGCAGCCGGTCGGCGACCTCGCCCTGCTCGACGGTGGTGCTCGCCTCTTCTTCCCATCCGCCCGACTCGATGGTGGTCTTCTCATCCTCCTCGTCGGCGACTGGCACCGCGAGCGCATCGGTCGGCGGGCGCTCGTGCAGCGGCGGCGGAGAGAATGCCGCAGCCTTCGGCACCACATGCGCCGAGACGCGTTGTGGCGCTCCAGGGTTGGTAGCGCGGCCCATCTCGTAAATTGTACGGTGCGCAACCTGCCGGATCAATGACAGCCCCTCGGTCGTGTCCTACCTTTCCGCCCATGGCTTTTCCTCGGACGGATCGCGCGCCCGTGGTCATCGGGCTCGGCGGCAACGTCGGTGGCGAGGCGGCTGTGCGCGCGCGGTTCGGGCATGCGCGCACAGCGCTCGAGGCGATCGGCGCACTCCGATCCGCGCCGCTGTATCGCAGCTCGCCGATCGGGCCTGCGCAGCCGGCGTTCCTCAACACCGCCGTCGCGCTCGCCTACGCCGACGGCCAGCCCGCAGAGCTGATCGCCACGCTGCTCGAGCTCGAGCGCATCCTCGGGCGGGCGCGCGAGCGCGAGGCGCACTGGGGCCCGCGGCCGATCGATCTCGACGTGCTGGTGTGGGGCGATCGGATCGTGCAAACGCCCGAGCTCTGGGTGCCGCATCCTCGGCTCGCCGAGCGCAAGTTCGCGCTGGCACCGCTCGTGGCGCTGCTCGGCGAGGGCTTCGACGTGCCGGGGCTCGGGCCGGCGGGGCCGCTGCTCGGCCGCGTCGCCGACCAGGACTGCGAAGAGATCGCAGCGAGCTGGTAGCCCTAGCTCGTGGCGCTCGAGGCGTTCGCGGCGCTCCACCAGCGCCGCACCTGCTCGAGCGCCGAGCTGCGCGGCAAGCCCTGGGGAAGGGTCTCGAGAAACACGCGGCCGTAGCCCCGGGTGACGACGCGGCCGTCGAGGATCGCGACGATGCCGCGGTCATCGCGCCGACGGATCAGCCGGCCGAAGCCCTGCTTGAGCGCGATCGCAGCGGCGGGCAGCTGGATCGCGGCGAATGGATCGCTCCCGGCCTCGGCGGCGGCTTGCATGCGCGCGGCGATCAGCGGATCGGTGTGCGGCGCGAACGGCAGCTTGTCGATCACGACCAGCGAGAGCGCGTCGCCGGGGACGTCGACGCCCTCCCAGAACGAGCCGGTCCCCAGGAGGACCGCGTTGGGCGTCGCGCGAAACCGCGAGATCAGCGCGGCGCGCGGCGCATCGCCCTGGACCAGGCGAGGGAACGGCAGGTCGGCGAACCGGGCGGTCGCCTCGCGCAGCGCACGGTGGCTGGTGAACAGGAGGAACGCGCGGCCGCTGGTGATCGCGAGCAGCTCGCGGGTGCGCGCGGCGGCGGCGGCAGAGAACCCGTCGGTCGCGGGCGGCAGATCGCGCGGGACGTAGAGCATGGCCTGGCGCGCGTAGTCGAACGGCGATGCGACGAGCAGCTCCTCGGTGTCGTCGAGGCCGAGCCGCCGGCGCGTGTACTCGAACGTGCCGGCGGCGGCCAGGGTCGCCGAGGTCAGTACCGGCGTCGGCCCGGCGGTGAGGATGTGGCGGCGCACCAGGTCGGCGACGTCGATCGGCGATGCGGTGAGGAACGTCCCGGTCGGCCGGGTCTCGCCCCAGTACACGTGGCTCTTGTGGCGCTGCTCGGCGACCATCGCCAGGTCGTCGCGCATCCCGCGGGCGCGGCGGGCGAGGCCGGCCAGCTGTGCGCGCGCACCGAGCTCGCCGTCGTGCGCGTCGACGTCGAAGCTGAGCTCGGAGCCCGGGCCGGTGCCGGGGACGACATCGGGCGGCGGCTCGGATTCGGCGTCGGCGATGCGCGCGAGGTCCTCGAGCGCGGTGTCGAGCTTGAACCACGCCGTCTGGCGATCGGGGTGATCGAACAGGCCGGGGGGCAGCGGCATGCGCCCGTCGTGGGCGGCGGCATCGCATGCGACGAGCGCGCCGCGCAGCAGCGCGAACAGCGCGACGCCCGCGCGCTCGACGCTGCGGATCGTGTCATCGGTGGCGCGACCGGTCCACAGCGGCAGGCTCGCGAGCGCGATGTGGGCGTCGCGCACCAGCTCGGCGAGCTGCGCGGTCGAGATCCGTGCGCCGAAGTGCTCGGTCGCGACGTCCTCGAGCTGATGCGCCTCGTCGAAGATGACCGCGTCGTGCTCGGGCAGGATGCGCGCACCCGGGTAGCTCGCGCGCAGCGCGCGGTCGGCGAAGTAGAGGTGGTGGTTGACGAGGATGAGCTGCGCCTGGTCGGCGCGCCTGCGCGCCTGGGTGACGAAGCAGCGCTCGAAGTGCGGGCAGCGCGGGCCGATCCGCGCGTCGGGCGTGGTCGTCGCGTCGGCCCACAGCGGCGCGGACTCGGCGAGCCACTCGACCTCGGCGCGGTCGCCGGTCTCGCTGTGGCCGGCCCAGTCGACGAGGGCATCGATCGAGACGTCGCGCGTGGCCCGCGCCGCATTGCGCGACGACAGCTCGACGAGCTTGCGGCGGCAAGCGTAGTTCGACACGCCCTTGAGCACGACGGCGGAGAACGGCCGCGCGAGGATCGAGCGCAGGAGCGGTACGTCGTGGCGCGCGATCTGATCCTGCAGCGCGCGGGTTCCGGTCGAGACCACCACGCGCTTGCCCGAGGCGAGCGCCGGGATCAGATACGCGAGGGTCTTGCCGGTGCCCGTGCCGGCCTCGACGATCAGGGCGCGCTCGTCGGCGAGGGCGCGGGCGACCGCGGCGGACATCGCGCGCTGCTCGGCGCGGTCCTCGTAGTGCGGGATCGCGCGGTCGAGGCCGCCGCCAGGGGCCAGGAGGTCCGCGACCGCCATCGTCACGTGCGGCGCGCCTTCTCGAGGTGGCCGCTGGTGCCGAACCGGCGCGCCAGCTCGCTCAGCACGGCCTCGATCGGGATCCGGCGCGCGGCGAGGCCGACCATGACGTGGAACAGGAGGTCCGCGGTCTCGTGGATGACCTTGGCGTCGTCACCAGCGGGCAGCTCGTCGGCGAGCTCGCCGTGCTCCTCGGCGATCTTGGCGAGGATCTTGGGCATGCCGGCCTCGAGCAGCGACTTGGTGTAGCTCTTCTCGGCGGTCGAGTCGCGCCGGGCGTCGATGATGCGCGCCAGGCGGAGCAGGATCGGCAGCGCGGGCCCGTCGTCGGTGGCGTCGTCGTCGCCCTCGTCGCGGTGGAAGAAGCAGCTGGTGGCGCCGGTGTGGCACGTCGGGCCGGCGGGGTGCGCGCGGACGAGCACGGTGTCGAGGTCACAGTCGATGCGGACCTCGGCGACGGCGAGCGTGTTGCCCGAGGTCTCGCCTTTCTTCCACAGCGCCTGCCGCGAGCGCGACCAGAAGTGCACGGTGCCGGTCTCGCGGGTGAGCCGCAGCGACTCGGCGTTCATCCACGCGAGCATCAGGACGACATCGGTCGTGGCATCCTGCACGATGCAGGGCACCAGGCCGCGCTCGTCGTAGGTCGGTTCGGCCCGCATCGGGGAGCTACGTTCGCCAGCGCGGATCGCGCTGTCAACTTCTCGGAGGCACTCTGCGATTACAAGCGGATGGCAAGCCCGCGGCGGGCGAGAAACGACTTGGCCTCGCCGATCGTGTGCTGGCCGAAGTGGAAGATCGAGGCCGCGAGCACGGCTTCGGCGCCGGCCTCGAGGCCGTGGGCCAGGTGCTCGAGGACGCCGACGCCGCCCGAGGCGATGAGCGGGATCGAGACCGACTCGGCGACCGCCGAGAGCAGCTCGGTGTCGTAGCCCGCGCCCGTGCCGTCGCGGTCCATGCTGGTGAGCAGGATCTCGCCGGCGCCGAGCTCGTCGACCCGGCGGCACCAGGCGAGCGCGTCGAGGCCCTCGGGCGTGCGGCCGCCGTGGCTGAAGACTTCCCATCGGGCGCCCGCGACGTTGCTCGTGCGCTTGGCGTCGATCGCGACGACGATCGCCTGGCGGCCGAACCGCTCGGCGCACTGGGTGACGAGGGCCGGCGTCCGGATCGCGGCGGTGTTGATCGAGATCTTGTCGGCGCCGGCATCCAGCAGGCGCTCGGCGTCGGCGACGGTGCGCACGCCGCCGCCGACGGTGAGCGGGGCGAAGACCTGGTCGGCCGTGCGCGCGACGACATCGACCAGCGTCGAGCGGCCCTCGGGGGACGCGGAGATGTCGAGGTAGCAGATCTCGTCGGCGCCCTGGGCGTCGTAGGCGGCGGCCTGCTCGACCGGGTCACCGGCGTCGCGCAGCGAGAGGAAGTTGATGCCCTTCACCACGCGGCCGTCCTTGACGTCGAGGCAGGGGATGATCCGGCGCGCGAGCATCAGCGCGCCCTGGTACGGCGTTGCATGTCAGGTGGCTCCGTGGGCGGTGCGAACGGCGTCTTCGACGGTGAAGCGGCCCTCGTAGATGGCGCGACCGACGACGACGGCGGGGATGCCGGCGTCGCGCAGGCGAGCCACGTCGTCGAGCGAGCCGACGCCGCCCGAGGCGATGACCTGGATGTCGGCGGCGCGCGTGAGCGCAGCCGTCGCCTCGACGTTGGGGCCGCGGGTCAGGCCGTCACGGGCGACATCGGTGTACAGCACGGCGGCGGCGCCCCAGGCGGCGGCCCGCGCCGTGAGGTCGCGGGCGGTGATACCGCCGGAGACCGTCCAGCCCTCGACGGCGACGATGCCATCGCGCGCGTCGACCGCGACGATGATGCGCCCGGGGTGCGCGCGGCAGGCGTGCTCGACCAGCGCGGGCGATCGGACGGCGACGGTGCCGAGCACGACGAACGCGGCGCCCAGGGCGATGACGCTGTCGATCGCGGCCAGGTCGCGGATGCCGCCGCCGACCTCGACCGGGATCGGCGAGGCCGCGATCAGCGAGGCGAGCAGCGCGAGCTGCCGCGGCTCGCCGAAGGCGCCGTCGAGATCGACGACGTGGAGGCGATCGGCGCCGCCCGAGGCGAGCTGTGCGACGAGCTCGATCGGGCGGTCGTGGAACACGGTGGCGCGCTCGCGCTTGCCCTCCTCGAGCCGGACGGCGAGGCCGCCCAGCAGGTCGATCGCGGGGAACAGCTTCACGCGCGCTCCACGAAGTTGCGCAGGATCTGGAGGCCGACCGACTGGCTCTTCTCGGGGTGGAACTGGCAGGCGAACACGTTGTCCTTGCGGATCGCCGCGGTCATCGGCGCACCGTGCTCGGTGTCGAGCGCGACCAGCGACGGATCGGCGGGGACGCCGTAGTACGAGTGATCGAAGTAGACGTAGGCGCCCTCGGGGATGCCGGCGAGCAGCGGGTCGGGGCGCTTGACGCCGACCTGGTTCCAGCCGATGTGCGGGACCTTGATGCGCGGGTCGGTCGGACGCATGCGCACGACGCGGCCGGGCACGACGCCGAGCCCGGGGCACGGGCCCTGCTCCTCGCTCTCGTCGAACAGCACCTGCATGCCGAGGCAGATCCCGAGGTACGGGCGGCCGCTCGCGATCGCGTCGCGCAGGACGTCGCCCAGGCCGCGCTCGACCAGGCCGCGCATGAACATGCCGAACGCGCCCTGGCCCGGGACGACCAGCTTGTCCGCGCGGCGGACGACCTCCGGGTCGCGGGTGACGGCGACATCGCCGCCGACCTGGGCGATCGCGCGCTCGACCGAGCGCAGGTTGCCCGAGCAGACATCGACGACGGCTATCACGTGGTCAGCGTCCCTTTGGTCGACGGGACGGCGCCGCCGAGCCGTGGGTCGATCTTGGTCGCGGCGTCGCAGGCGCGCGCGAACGCCTTGAAGATGCACTCGATCGTGTGGTGCGCGTTGCCACCGTAGTGCAGGAGCACGTGGAGATTGCACTGCGCCCGGGTGGCGAATGCTGCGAAGAACTCCTTGGCGAGCTCGCAGTCGAAGTCGCCGATCCACTTGCCGTCGAGGTTGCCGACATTCCACACGAAGGCGGGCCGGCCGCAAAAGTCGACCGCCACGGTGGCCAGCACGTCGTCCATCGGCAGGGTGGCCGAGCCGTAGCGCACGATGCCGGCGCGGTCGCCCAGGGCCTGCTCGAACGCGTTGCCGAGCACCAGGCCGATGTCCTCGACCGTGTGGTGGGCGTCGATCTCGACGTCGCCGGCGGCGCGCACCGTCAGGTCGAACAGGCCGTGGCGCGCAAAAGCGTCCAGCATGTGCGAGAGGAACGGCACCGGCGTGGTCATCGCATGCCGGCCGCTACCGTCGAGCGTGAGCTCGAGGCCGATCTGCGTCTCCTTGGTGTTGCGCTCGATTCGAGCTGTGCGCGCCACGCCTCCTTGTATCAGGTGGTGTCCGATCGTACAAACATCGCATGGCGTGGCATCCGGCGACAATCGTTCGCATTCTTGCTCCGGTGGCGTTTCTTGCGTGCGGCGGTGGTGGAAAGCCTCCTGCCCCGCCCGCGCCGCCGGTCGCCGAGGTCAAGAAGCCGCCTCCGGCTCCGGCCCCGACCGAGGAGGACCGCGAGCGCAAGCGCCGCGCCGAGGCGACCGCGATCATCCCCGATGGGAGCTCGTGCCTGCCGACCGAGCTCAAGAGCGCGAACGCGCCGCGCCTCGAGCTCGCAGCGATCGGCAGCGAGGCGGTGGTGTGCGCGATCGATCAGGAGCGGACGCGGCTGCTCGGCCCGATCGGCTGCTGGTCGATCGAGGTCGCCGGCGCGCATCCCGGTGCGCTGACCTACACCGCGGCGGCGCCGCTGCCCGGTCGCGGGATCTCGGTCCTGCTCGACGACCGCTGCGCGCGGGGCTTCTGCCTCCCCAAGGACGCGGCGGCGCCGGCCGATGCGGTGGCGCAGATCGCGTGGAGCCTCGATGGCTCGAAGGTCGCCGTGCTCGCGGGCGACACCGTGCACCTCTTCGACGCGCAGACCAAGGCGCACGAGTCGAGCTTTCCGATCCGCGGCGACCGGGGCGTGACCGGCGATCCGACCGCGATCCACTGGAACGGCGAGGCGCTCTTCGTCGAGGCCAGCGACGGCGCGTCGTCGCCGGTGTTTGCGTTCCGGTCCGATGGCACGCCGATGGGCGCGATGGAAGCGCTCGGCGGCAGAGACAAGACACCGCTCTCGACGCGCAATGGCTCGTTCGTGCTGCTCGACAAGACCCGAGTGGGGATCTCCGAGCAAGGCCTCTCGACGCTGACGATCTACGAGGTCGATACCGGCAAGCGGTCCAAGCTGGTCCGCAAGGTGCCGGTGAGCCCGTGCAAGAAGGACGAGCTCGAGGCCCTGTGGAAAGACCCCAATGCGCCGGCCGCGCCCAAGTGCAAGGACTTCGTGTCGAAGAACTATGCGCACCTGGTCGGCGCCGACGCCGTGGCGGGCACCAAAAATCTATTGGTGCTGCTGCGCGGTCCGCGGCTCGGCGAGCTCGCGGTGATCGACGCCAAGACCCTGGCCGAGCGCAAGACGATCAAGATGCCGTGGTGCGAGGGCGGCGGCGAGAAGGCGAGCGGCAGCCAGTAAGTCAGCGCCGCAGCTGCTGCAGGCGATCGCGCGAGATCGCGACGTCTTCCTTGGCGATGCCGCCGACGAGATCGAGGTCGGCGCGCTGCTCGACGCCGGTGTGGGCATCGCGCGCGCGGACATGGAGCACGCCGGCGGCGTCGAGCGCGAACGTCACCTCGATCGAGGTCTCGCCGCGCGGGCGTCGCGGCAGGCCCTGCAGCACGAGGTCGCCGATGACGGTGTTGTTGTCGAGCCGGCGAGACTCGCCCTGACAGACCACGATGCGGACCTGGTCCTGCTGGTCGCGCGAGGTGGTGAACAGCTTCTTCATCTCGGCCGGCACCCGCGCGTTGCGCCGGATCAGCTCCTCGCAGAAGCCGGCGACCGTGGCGATGCCCAGGCCGCGCGGCGTGACCTCGAGGAGGATCGGCGCGGGGCGCGGCGCCGGAGGCTGCAGCGGCGGCATGGGCTGCGGCGCCGGGCGCGCGAGCGGCTGCGGGATCGGCTGCGAGACCGTGCGGATCGGCTGCGAGACCGGCGGAATCGGCTGCGAGACCTGCTGGATGGGATAGCCCTGCGGAATCGGCTGCGAGATCTGCTGGACGGGGTAGCTCTGCGGCGGCTGGAATCCCTTGGCAGTGCTCGCCGGGGAGGGCTCGGCGACGATCGTGGGCGCGTTGAAGCCGCGCGCGGTCAACGGCGGTTCGGGCACCGGGGCGATCATCGTGGGCGCGGTCGGCGCGGCGATCGGCGCGGCCGGGGCCAGAGGCAGCGTGCTCGACGGCAGCTTGGGTGCCCAGCTCTCGCTGGTGCGGATCTCGCTGTCGGTGTTCCACTCCGGCAGCTCGGACGTATCGAGGGGCGGCCTGGGCGGCAGCGTCGGTGGCAGCGGCTGCTTGGGCTCGGGCGGCCGGCTCAGCGTGGGCAGCTGCGCGGTCATCTGCGGCCCCGGAGGCCGCGCGAGCGGCCCCTGGCGCGCCGTCGAGCGCGGCACCGGTGGCGGCGCCGGCGCGGGCACCGCGGGCCGCGGCGGCGGCCGCTCGTCGCCGGGGAACACGCCGCTGTCGAGATTGACGTCAAACGTGCCCGCGCCGGCAGGCACGCCGAACATCGTCTTGTTGGGCGGCGGCGGCGGCGCATCGGGCCGCGTCATGCGCCCGAGCGGCTGTGCGGGCGTGCGGCTATCGAAGCCCGTCGGTGTGCGGGTCTCGAAGATCGGCGTCTCCGACGTCGAGAACACGGGCGGCGGCGGTGGGATCAGCTCGCCGGTCGGCGACGTCGACGTCACCGGCGGTGGGGCCGCGACCGTCTGCGCCGTCGTCGACGTCGAGGTGACGGGCGAGGCCGCGCGTCCGCCCGGATAGCGCTCGGGATCCGCGACGTCGCGCACGCCGGGGCGGGTGACCGAGTAGCTCGTGTCGGGCTTCGGGGTGATCTCGCTGGCGCGTCGTGCGCCGTCGTACCCCGCGGTCGGGCGCTTGGCCCGCTCGCGCGCTGCCAGCGTGAGCGCCGACGGCGCCATCGTCGCCCCGGAGTCCTGGTCGACGAGCTCGAGGAGCTCGGTCGGGCCCGCGGTGGTCTCGTCCCCGGCGGACTTGATCACCGGGATCTTGGTCGACGGCTTGCGCGACAGGATGCGCTCGAGCGAGGTGGCCTGGAGCGCGGCCCCGGCGGCGACGGCGTCCTCGGGGTTGACGTCGGTGCGCGGCGCCTTGCCAAAGAACTTGCTGACCTGATCGCGGACGTACGGGATCTTCGACGTGCCGCCGACGAGGATCACGTCGGACACCCGGTCGACGGTGAGATTGGCCAGGGCGAGCGCCTCGGCGCACACCGGGAACGTGCGGTCGACGATGTCGGCGACCTCGCGCACGAACTCGTCGCGCGAGATCTCGATCATGAGGTTCAGCGGCGCGCCGCGCGGGCCATAGGCGATCTCGTCGACGCGGACCACCGCGCGCGAGCGCCGCGACAGCTCGATCTTGGTCTGCTCTGCGACGGCGCGCAGCCGCATCATCGAGACCTCGTTGGTCCGCAGGTCGATGCGGTTCTCGGCGAGGAACTTGGCGACCATCTTGTCGACCAGTCGCTCGTCGAGGTCGTCGCCACCGAGGAACGTATCGCCCGACGTGCCGAGCACTTCGTAGACCTGGTCGTCGAGCTTGAGCAGCGTGATGTCGAACGTGCCGCCGCCGAAGTCGTAGACCGCGATGATCTCGCGCAGGTTGCGGGTGTGGCCGTAGGCGAGCGCGGCGGCGGTCGGCTCGTTGAGCACGCGCACGACGGTGAGCCCGGCGATCGCCCCGGCGGTCGCGGTCGCCGAGCGCTGCGCGTCGTTGAAGCTCGCCGGCACGGTGACCACCGCGCGGTTGATCGGGCACTCGAGGCGCGCCGCGGCGACGTTGCGCACGTGGTCGAGCACGATCGCCGAGATCTCGGGCACCGCGAACTCGCCGCCGCGCGTGACGATCGTCGGCGCCTGGTTCGCGCCCTCCTTGATCTGGAACGGCGAGCGGCCCCTGGCGGTCTGGACCTCGGGCGAGCGGAACGAACGGCCGATCAGCCGCTTGACCGAATAGATCGTGTTCTGCGGATCGATGACCTTGCGCTGCTTGGCGGCGGCGCCGACGACGACCCCGCCGTTGGGGTGAAACGACACGACCGAGGGATGGACCTTGTAGCCACTGTCGTCTGCGAGCACCTTGACGTTCCCCGCCGCATCCGCGTGTGCGACGACGGTGTTCGAGGTACCGAGATCGATGCCGACGATGGGATCGTTCAAGTGAGGCTCGCGAGCACCTGATCATACCAACGCTCGAGGCCGGCGCGAAACGGCCACATCCAGCCGTATGACGGCCCCATGAACTGGGCGATCACGTGACTTCGATAATCCGTCCTCCGCGGATAATCGCGCCCCCACACCTCGGCGGCCGCGCGGATGCTCTCGGCGTAGGCCTCCTTCTCGAAGTGAGCCCGGAACCACGCAAGCCCCAGCGGAAGCGGCAGCAGCACGTAGAGAATGGCCATGCCGGGCAGGCTGAACCTGCGAAATTGCCGGAGATGCACGGCCTCATGGCGCAGCGTGACGTAGCGGCGATCGGGCTCCCAGTCGTCCCAGTCGGAGGTCACGTACACGGTGCGGCCGATCGTGGTCTGGTAGCCATCGAGATACGACCTCATGCCGCCGAGCGTGAGCGCACACAGCGCGACGTGAATCATCTTGTGCAGCGGGGACCGATCCTTGCGCACGATGCGGAACCCCGGCAGCTCGGCACGCAGGGCGTCGACCAGCGCGTCGTAGCGATGCACGGCCCGAGCGTAGCGGGAGTCGCCGTGCCGCGCACCGGTCCGGACGGAGGCGTTGACGAGCCGCGCGCAGATCCGTAGCGTGCACCGTCCGTGGTCGATCTCACGCAGCTCAATCCACCGCAGCGCGAGGCCGCGAGCCACATGAGCGGGCCGTTGCTGGTGCTCGCCGGCGCCGGATCGGGCAAGACCCGCGTGATCACGTACCGGATCGCAAATCTGATCTCGCTCGGGATCCCGCCGGCGGCGATCTGCGCGGTGACGTTCACCAACAAGGCGGCCGCAGAGATGCGCGAGCGCGTGACGGCGCTGGTCCGCGACCGCGAGACCACGCGCAAGCTGACGATCGGCACGTTTCACGCGCTCGGGCTCCAGATGCTGCGCAGCGAGCGCCGCGCGCTCGGGCTGCCGCGCGGGTTCGCCGTCTACGACCAGGCCGATCAGATGGGCGTGATCCGCGAGGCCCTGCGCGCGATCCGCGACGGCGATCGCCGGTACGACGTCAAGGCGCTGCAGAGCCGGATCTCGCTGGCGAAGAACCAGATGATCGACGCCGAGGCCTACCTGCCTGACCCGGCCGACGACTACGACGTCACCACCGCGGAGGTCTACCCGCGCTACCAGGCCATGATGCGCTCGTGTGCGGCGTACGACTTCGACGACCTGATCGTCGAGCCGGTGCGGCTGTTCGAGCGCGACGCCGAGGTCGGGCGGCGCTGGGCCGAGCGGTTCCGGTTCGTCATGGTGGACGAGTTCCAGGACACCAACGCAGCGCAGCTGCGCATGGTGCGGCACCTGGTGACCGACCACCAGAACGCGGTCGTCGTCGGCGATGACGATCAATCGATCTACAGCTGGCGCGGCGCCGACCCGACCAACATCCTCCGGTTCGAGGAGCTGTTCCCCGGGGCGCGGGTGGTCAAGCTCGAGCAGAACTACCGCTCGACGCGGACGATCCTCAACGCCGCCAACGAGGTCATCGCGAACAACAAGCAGCGCCACGGCAAGCAGCTGTGGTCCAAGCTCAGCGAGGGCGAGCCGATCACGCACGCGGTGGCGGCGACCGCCGAGGACGAGGCGCGCTGGGTCGCGAGCGAGATCGCCGCGCTGCACAAGGCCGGGCGGCCGTGGAGCGACATCGCCGTGATGTATCGCTCGAACCTGCAGGCCAAGGTGCTCGAGGAGGAGCTGCGCCAGGGGAGCGTGCCGTACGTGATGTACGGCGGGCAGCAGTTCTTCGAGCGCAAGGAGGTCAAGGACGTCATCGCGTACCTGCGCGTGGCGCTCAACCCGCGCGACGAGCTGGCGCTGCGGCGCGTGATCAACTATCCGTCGCGCGGCCTGGGCCCGACGACGGTCGAGCGCCTGGTCGCGGCGGCGCACGCGCGGCACGCGACGCTCTGGGATGCGCTGCGTAGCGCGATCACCGGGACGCTCGCGCTGCCGGGCGTCGGCACCGAGCTAGCGGGCGGCGCGACCGACCTGCCGCGCGACGAGGCCGACCCGGCGCCGGCCGAGGTCGACGTCGGCGATCTGCGCGGGGCCGCGCGCAACGGCATCCTCGAGCTGGTGCATGTCGTCTCGGAGCTGGGCTCGGCGATCGAGGCCGGCGGCGATGCGGTGAGCGCGACCCGCACGCTGATCGAGGACGTCCGGCTCTACGACGACCTGCGGGCGGCCTCGGGATCGATGTCGGCCGCGCAGCGGCGGATCGACAACGTCGAGGGGCTGCTCGGATCGCTCACCCGGTTTGCCGAGAAGGGCCGCGGCCGCGAGGCGCTCGCCGAGTACCTGCGCATGCTCTCGCTCGAGACCTCCGAGGAGCGCGAGGAATCCGGCGACCGCGTGGTGCTGACCACGCTGCACGGCGCCAAGGGCCTCGAGTTCCCGGTCTGCTTCATGATCGGGCTCGAGGAGGAGCTCCTGCCCCATATCCGCACGCTGCAACCGCAGGTCACCGATGTCATCGACCCCGATCACGCGAGCGACATCAGCGAGGAGCGCCGGCTGTGCTACGTCGGCATCACGCGCGCGCAGCGCAAGCTCTACCTGACGCGCGCGTGCACGCGGGTCTTCCGCGGGCGCAACGTGCCGCGCACGCCGTCGCGCTTCCTGCTCGAGATCCCCGACGAGCTGCTGGAGGTGCGCGACATCGCCGAGGAGGCGCGGCAGCGCGTCCCGACCGACGAGGTGCGCGACTTCTTCGCGTCCCTCGCGATCGACGACTAACAGCCGCGCGGGTTCCAGCAGGAAAGCTGGGGCCCGGCGTCGGGTGCGTCGGTGCGCTGGAAGTAGTACGGCACGATCGCGGTGGTGTCGTTGCGGCGCGCCGGGAACGCGAGGCCCTCGACGGCGGTGCGGATGCAGGTGTGCATGCGGTGCGCGGCGACGGCGGAGAGGCCGGGGGCGGCGGTATCGACCGAGAGGACCGAGCCGTTGCGCGCGATCGTGAACATCACGTCGAGCTTGCCGCCACGGCGCGCCGCGCCCATCGCGTCGAGGTAGCAGCGCTCGATGTCCGCCGCGCGGTCGCCGACGACCGTGGCGACGTCGCCGGTCGTCAAGTAGCGCTCGGGGCGATCGCGCAGCGCCGGCGCGACGGCGAGTAGCGTGCCATCGGCCGCGCCGGCGGTGGGCGCCGGTGCGCGTGCAGCGGTGAGCCCGAGCTCGCCGGTGGAGAGGAGCGAGCCCGTGCGCGGTGCACGGGCGGGGTCGACCAGGGCGGCCAGCTCGGCCAGCACAGGGTGTGCGGCGACATCGGGACGGGCGGCCAGCGGCTTCTTGCGGTCCGCGTGGGCGGGGGTGGCGTGAGTAAGCGCGCCGACAACACCGATCGCGAGAACGCTCGAGAGGGCCGTGATCCGCATGGACTCGGCTGTGTGCACCCGACATACCACCGCCAAGATCTCGAGATGATTTGGCGTAGCGTCCCTGGAGACACGAATGCGTCTACCTGGGGAGACACGTTGCCACCCCATATCGGTCGGGCGCCGATTCTTGGTATGGAATCGAGCATGAAGCAGACGGCGATTCTGTGTGGCCTCGTCCTCGCAGCATGTGGTGGCGGAGCGAAGGGTCCGAGCACCGGACAGCCGCTCGCCACCGCGAACCCTGCCGCACCGCGTGAGCCGAGCGCGGCGCCGGGGGAGGCCAAGCCCGATCCTGCGCTCGGGTTCCGGCTGCAATATTCCGATCCAGGCGGGATGTGGCTGCCGCAGCAGATGACGCTGCCGCTGCACGTCGAGACGTTCCGCAACATGGGGGTCGAGATCGATGCCAAGACGCTGGCCGATCCGCTCGCCGCGCCGCTGGCCGCCGTGGTCTCGGTGCTCGGCTGCACGGCGTCGTTCGTGTCGCCCGATGGGCTGATCGTCACCAATCACCACTGCGTGCAGGGCGCGCTGCAGTACAACACCAACAAGAAGACCGGCCAGAACCTGGTCGAGGATGGCTTCCTCGCGGCCACGCGCGGCGACGAGAAGTGGGCGGGGCCGGCGTCGCGCGTGCTGGTCGCCCAGGCGTTCAAGGACGTCACCAAGGACGTGCTCGACGGCCTCGACAAGATCAAGGACCCGATCGCGCGCAAGGACGAATCGGATAACCGCACCAAGGTCCTGATCGCCGCGTGCGAGAAGGACCGCCCGAGCGTGCGGTGCAGCGTGCGCCCGTTCTTTGGCGGGGCGATGTACATCCAGACCGAGAACCTCGAGATCCGCGACGTGCGGCTGGTCTACGTGCCGGCGCGCTCGGTCGGCAACTACGGCGGCGAGAAGGACAACTGGAACTGGCCGCGCCACACCGGCGACTGGTCGTTCTACCGCGCGTACGTGGCCAAGGATGGCAGCGCCGCCGACTACGCGCCCGAGAACGTGCCGTTCCACCCCAAGAGCTACCTGCACGTGACCACGGCGGGCCTTCGCCCGGGCGACTTCGTGATGGTGGCCGGCTATCCGGGCAACACGCAGCGGATGCGCACGGCGGCCAACGTGCACCACGACGTCGAGTGGACGCTGCCGTACCGGATCGCGCTGGCCAAGGAGCGCTACGCGATCGCCGAGAGCCACATCGCCGACGAATCCGATACGGGGACGCGCGCCATCGCGATGAAACAGCAGACCCAGAACGGGCTCGCCAAGGACGAGGGCGTGCTCGCCGGGATCACCAAGGGCGACCTGCTCGCCAAGAAGGACGCGCTCGACAAGAAGATCAAGGACTGGGCCGCGCAGCCCGGGCACGAGGCGTACAAGCAGGCGATCGAGAAGCTCGAGCAGCTCGGCGCCGAGGCGCGCCGCACCGCGCGCGTCGATTTCGATCGCAGGACGGCGTTCGAGGGCTCGCGCCTGCTGGCCTCGGCGGTGGCGATCACGCGCTGGGCCGAGGAGCGCCCCAAGAAGGACGAGGCGCGCAAGCCGGGCTTCCAGGACCGCGACCTCAAGCCGGCGCTCAACCAGCAGCTCCAGCTGGGCCGGATCTACAACCGCACGCTCGATCGCGCGACGCTCCGGCTCGGGCTGGTGCGCGCGCTGCAGCTGCCCGAGGCCGACCGCCCGTGGCTGGCCGCGCTGCTCGATACCCGCAAGGGCACCAAGATCGACGAGGCGCTGATCGACCGGACGATCGATGGCTGGTACGCGGCGCAGCAGCTCGAGGACGAGAAGGTCCGCGTCGGGCTCCTCGAGACCGGCACGATGGCGCAGCTCAAGGCATCCAAGGATCCGTTCATCAAGGCCGCACAGCGGATCTGGCCGATCATCAAGGCCGAGGAGAAGAAGACCGATGCGCGCCAGGGCGAGGCGCTGCTGGTCAACCCGTTCTACATCGAGGCGATGAAGGAAGTGCTCGGCGGCCAGCTCGCGCCCGATGCCAACGCGTCGCTGCGCGTCACCTATGGCACCGTGAAGTCGTTCCGGCCCGAGTCGAAGGACCCGGCGGACTGGCCGTTCACCGTCGCGAGCCAGATCCCGGCCAAGAACACCGGCAAGGAGCCGTTCAACGCGCCTGCGAAGCTCCTCGCGGCGATCAAGGCCAAGAACTACGGGCCGTACGCGGACCCTGCGCTGGGCGGCGAGCTGCCGATCGACTTCCTGTCGGACGTGGACATCACCAACGGCAACTCGGGCTCGCCGACGCTCAACGGCAAGGGCGAGCTGGTCGGCCTGGCGTTCGACGGGAACCTCGAGGGTGTGGCCTCCGACGTCGTGTTCAACCCGGCCACCACGCGGACGATCTCGGTCGATGCGCGCTACATGATCTGGACGATGGACCTGCTCGACGGCGCCGACCATCTGATCAAGGAGATGGGGCTGACCCCGAAGCTACAGTAGCTGCGGCTGCGCCGGGCGGGCGGGCGCACCGAGCCGCTCGCGCGCCAGGCCGACGAAGCGCGCATCGCCGTCGCCGGCGAGCCACGACCGGCCGTGCCGCGCGGCGACCACGCAGGTGGTGCCCGAGCCGGCGAAGGGATCGACGACGAGCTGCCCGGGCGCGCTCGACGCCAGCACGAGCTTCTCGATCAGCGCCTCGGGCTTCTGCGTGGTGTGCGGCGTCTTCTCCGCCATGCCGTTGCAGATCACCGGCAGCTCGATCACGTCGCGCGGCTTGGCGCCGAGCGGGTTGGGCTGCCAGCGGTCGCGCCGCGCTCGCTCGCCGCCGTACTGCGACGAGACCGCCTGCACGCGCGTGGGGTAGCGCGTGGTGTGCCCGTTGTACGGGATGCGGATCGCATCCACGTCGAGCCGCGCGTCGGTGTTGCGCAGGTGGAGGATCGACTCGTGCGAACGGCCCCAGTCGCGGCCGAGGTTGGCCTTGTTGCGGTAGTACCAGACCAGCCAGCGGCAGCTCGCGAACCGGCGCGCGCTCCGCGCCTTGATGTCGGCCAGCGTTTCGGAGAACCCGCAGACGTAGGCCGAGCCGTGCGGCGCGAGCACGCGAGCGACCTGGGCGAGCCACTCGTCGCACCACGCGAGGTAGGCCTCGAGCGACTCGAACTCGTCCCACTCGGCCTTGGCGATCGCATACGGCGGATCGGCGATGACGAGATCCACCGAGCCATCAGCGAGCTTGCCGAGCAGCTCGAGGACATCGGCGTGCCAGAGCTCGCCGCGCGGCGCGCCGGGGCCGGTACCCGCGGTCGCCAGCGCCAGCGTGGGCCCGGGGCCGCGCAGGTCGTGCGGGACCGAGAGCTCGCGGACGACGCGGGGCGGACGCTTGGGCATGCGTGGCGAGCGTAGCCGAGATGTCTGACGGCCGCTGAGCGGCGCTTGCCGGCGCCTGTGCCGCGTGCCAGCGTCGGCGCATGGCCGCCGACGTTCATCCGACCGCGATCGTCGAGGACGGCGCCGAGCTCGGCGAGGGCGTCCGGATCTGGCACTGGGTGCACGTGCGCGCGGGCGCGGTGATCGGCGGCGGCACGTCGATCGGCCAGGGCTGCTACATCGGCGCGGTGGCGATCGGCCAGGGCTGCCGGATCCAGAACCAGGTCTCGCTCTACGACGGCGTGACGCTCGAGGACGACGTGTTCCTCGGGCCATCGTGCGTGTTCACCAACGTCAAGCACCCGCGCGCGCACGTCTCGCGCAAGCACGCGTTCGCGGCGACGCGGGTCGGCCGGGGCGCGACGATCGGGGCCAACGCGACGATCGTGTGCGGCGTGTCGATCGGCGCGCACGCGATGATCGGCGCGGGCGCGGTGGTCACCCGCGATGTTGCGGCGCACGCGCTGATGATCGGTGCGCCGGCGCAGCGCGTGGGCTGGGCGTGCCGGTGCGGCGAGACGCTGCCCGCCGGCGAGCGCGTCGCCTGCACCGGCTGCAGCGAGCGCTACACCGTGTCGGCCCTGCGCGCTACGGCCGATAGTGGTGCTTGAGCTGCGACCACAGCTCGATCGGATCGAAGCCGAGCAGCGCGAAGGGGTTGGCGCCGCTGTCCTTGAGCGCCTCGCGCGCCCGGGTCGCCAGCGCCGAGGCGCGCTCGCGCGTGGACGGCGGCAGCATGCTGGCGATCGCGGTCGCCGCGCGCCCGGCCATCGCGGCGACGGCCGCGCCGCCGAGGAGGCCGAGCAACCACGCGGGGGCCGGATCGATCACGACGCGCTTGGCATTGAGCTCGCGCGCGAGCTGATCGCTCGGGCCGGTGACCACGCGCACCAGCGTGGAGCGCTCGATGAAGATGCCGATGCTCGGCCTGGCGAACCGCTGCTCGACGCCGTCGAGCACGTGGCGGAACCGCTTCTCCCAGTCGGCCGCGAGCGCGGCCTCGGGCACCAGGTCGTCGATCGCCCGATGGGTCGCGGCGCGCACGATGTCGCCGTGCGATTTGACCGCGATGATCGACGTGTGGATGCGGGTGCGATCGTCCTCGACGACATAGATGACCACCGCCGAGCGATCGGGCACCAGCACATCGAACGTCTTCTGCAGCGGCTCGTAGCTCGGCGCCGGCAAGAGCTCGAGCAGCGGCGGCTCGGTCCAGATCCCGTGGCCCGCGTGCTTCTTGAGCGCGCGCAGCGCGATGAGCCCCTGTGCGATCGCATCTTGATCCGGTCGCAGCGAAGCTTCGATCTCCGCTGACAGCGCGGCGAGCGTGCGGCGATCGATCGCGATCACCGCGCCCACACCGAGCGTCCTCGCGTACTCGGCGAGCGCGCGCGGTGAGAGACCGGGCAGCGGCACGAGCTCGCGCGCGCCCTCGCCGCGGACGACCAATCGCATCAGCTTGCCGTCATCGAGGATCGCCAGCGCCCAGGGCGATGATTCCAACATGCGCGGAGGTGTGAGCAACCGCCACCAGTTCTTCCAGTGCCGCGCATCGAGATCCGCGAGCGATAGCTCAGCCGAGAGCACGGTTCACCATACTACCTCACGCGCTGCACCCCCACGCGCTGCACCCTGAACTTGCGCGTTGACCCTCGCCGGGTCAGCATGCCGCGCATGAAGAACACCCTGCTTATCGCCTCACTCGTTGTTGCATCGTCCGCGGCATCGTCGGGCACCGCGCTCGCCGGCGGTATCCCTGGTTCGATCGGCGTCGGCGCCGAGTTCGAGATCAGTAACCTCGGCGGCGTCTCGGTCAACTACGACGCCGGCAGATTTCACCTCGGCGGTTTCCTCGGCTTCAACGATCCGCCGGGCGGCGACAATGACCAGTTCGATATCGGCGGGCGCTTCTTCTATCACATCGCAAGCACGGCGAGCGCGGACTTCAGCCTCGGTGGCGGCCTCGGCATCCGGAGCCAGGCCACCGCCGGTGACCGCGCCACCGACCTGTTCCTCGAGCCCGGCTTCCAGATCCGCGCGTTCATCGTACCCAACGTCGCGCTGTCGTTCACCGGCGGCATCTCGATCGGAACGATCGACGCCGAAGGGGTCCGGATCACCGGTGACTTCAACGGCAACGCGGGCGTGCATTACTACTTCTGATCACTCGTCGCTGCCGCCGCCGCCCACCGCTGCCGCGATCGCGACGTCCTGCGCCTTGACCTTCGATGGATCGAACTTCTTGGCGCCGTCGAGCATGCGATCGATCGTCTTGTCGAAGTCGGGCCGCGCGTCGTCCTTGCCCGCCTTGATGAACCGCAGCGGGTTGATCCGCGCGACGACGATCGGCTTCAAGTAGCCGCTGGTGAAGCCGGCCTCCTTGAGGCGCGCGACGGCCGCTGTCACCGCCTCGTCGAGCTCGAGCAGACGCTCGGCGTGCTCCTCGCGCATCGGCAGGCTCTTCTTGATCGGCTCGGTCGCGAACGCCTCGGTGCGCGTCACGACGGAGTTGTACGCGCCGCCGGAGAACCGCATGTTCTTCTCGTAGCAGACACCGAGGGTGATCAGCGCGGCCTGCTCGAGCTCGAACGCGACATCGGCCTCGCTGGTCGACGCGCGCTTGGGATCGGCGGCGATCGCGCGCGCCATGCGGATGACCTCGAGCGCCTTGTCCTTGAGGTTGTGCGCCTTCTCGGTGTTGAGCGCCAGGATGCGGAACGCGATCTCGGGCTCGGGCATGACGAGCGCGATGACCGTCTTGGCGCCGAGCGTGCCGAGCGCGGACAGCCGGTGCATGCCGTTGGGCGTGATGAAGCCGTCCTCGTGCGGGACCGCGATGACCGGATCGAGGAACCGGCCGACCTTGGGGATCACCGTGGCGAGCCGTTCGGCGTGGGCCTTCGACAGCTCGCGCTGGTACGGCGTGGGCTGAACCTTCTCGAGCGGCAGCGCGGCGAGCGCGACCCAATGTGCCCCGAAGGGCTCGCGATACGTCGCGATCACGGTGCCCCGTGCGGCCTCGATCTGGCTGCGCAGCTGGACGACCTCGGCCGGCGGCGCATCGGCGAGGACCTCGTTGGCGTGCAGGCCCACCGATCCGGGCTCTGCCTTCTTCTTGCGCTTGCGCGGAGTGGCCGACTTGGCGGCCTTGGCGGGTGCTTCCTTCTTGGCACGCGGCGACATGGCGCCACTGTAGTACCCTTGACTGCGTGAAGTGGACTCCTGGCACCGAGAACGATGATGTCGTCGACCAGCGCGGCAGCCGGGTGAGCGGGGCCGCCCGCATGACCGGCGGCGGGGTCGCAGCCGCGGTCGTGGTCGTGCTGGTGGCGCGCCTGTTCGGGGTCGACATCAGCGGCCTGCTCGGCGGCGGCGGCGGCGGCGCACCCCCGGCGCAGCGCAGCGATCAGCCCAGCCCGCCGAGCGGCAACGACCCCGACAAGGAGCTCGTCGACTTCGTCAAGTTCGTGATGAAAGACATCCAGGACTCGTTCGTCGCGGTGTTCAAGGCCGAGGGCAAGCCGTATCGGCGCGCCAAGCTGATCCTGTTCACCAGCGCGATCGACACCGGGTGCGGCCGGTCGTCGTCGGCGGTCGGGCCGTTCTACTGCCCCGCCGACGAGCACGCTTACATCGATCTGTCGTTTTATCGCGAGCTGCGGCAGCGGTTCGGCGCGCCGGGCGACTTCGCCCAGGCCTACGTGCTGGCGCACGAGATCGGGCATCACCTGCAGAAGATCCTCGGGACCGAGAACCAGGCGCAGTCGCTGGGGCGCAACCACAAGCGCAACGAGACCTCGGTGCGGATCGAGCTCCAGGCCGATTGCTACGCGGGTGTGTGGGGCCACGCCGCGCAGGGCCGCAAGCTCCTCGAGGCCGGCGACCTCGAGGAGGCGATCACCGCCGCGACCGCGATCGGCGACGACCGGCTGCAGAAGCAGGCCGGCATGGAGGTCCACCCCGAGACGTTCACGCACGGCTCGTCGGCGCAGCGCGTGCGCTGGTTCCGGCGCGGCTTCGACACCGGAAAGCTCGGCGCGTGCGATACGTTCTCTGCGAGCGAGTTATGACCCAAGAGACGTCGTTTCCCAAGTCCGAGATCAAGATCCTCCTGCTCGAGAACGTCCACCCGGTCGCCGCCGAGGCGTTCCGCGAGCAGGGCTTCCAGGTGGACATGGTGAAGTCGGCGCTACCCGAGGCCGAGCTGGTCGCGCGAGCGCGCGATGTCCACGTGCTCGGCATCCGCAGCAAGACGCAGGTGACGCCGCCCGTGCTCGACGCGGCCCGCCGCATGCTCGCGGTCGGCGCGTTCTGCATCGGGACCAACCAGGTCGCGCTGCGCCACGCCAACCGCGGCGGCGTGCCGGTGTTCAACGCGCCGTTCTCGAACACGCGCTCGGTGGCCGAGCTGATCCTCGCCGAGGTCGTCATGCTATCGCGCCACCTGGGCGACCGCTCGCGCGAGGTCCACGAGGGCCGCTGGCGCAAGGTCGCCTCGGGCAGCCACGAGGTCCGCGGCAAGACGCTGGGCATCGTCGGCTACGGCCACATCGGCCGCCAGATCGGCGTGCTCGCCGAGGGCTTCGGCATGCGCGTGGTGTTCTTCGACATCGCAGCCCGCCTGCCGATGGGCAACAACCGCGCGCTGGCGACGCTCGACGAGGTGCTCGCGACGTCCGACTTCGTCACGCTTCACGTCCCCGAGACGCCGCAGACCCGCAACATGATCGGCGCCGCCGAGCTCGCCCGCATGCGGCCCGGTACGTGCTTGCTCAACGCCAGCCGCGGCAGCGTGGTGCAGATCGAGGCGCTCGCCGATGCGATCCGGCGCGGCCACGTCGCGGGCGCCGCGGTCGACGTGTACCCCGACGAGCCGGAGTCCAACAGCGACGGCTTCTCGTCGGCGCTGCGCAACCTGCCCAATGTCATTCTCACACCGCACATCGGCGGCTCGACCGAGGAGGCGCAGGAGGCGATCGGCCGCGAGGTCTCGGCCGCGCTGATCAAGTACATCAACAGTGGCGCGACGACGGGCTCGGTCAACTTCCCGCAGATCGAGCTGCCGCTGACCCCGGACACACACCGGATCCTCAACGCGCACAAGAACGTGCCGGGCGTGCTGCGCGACATCAACCGCCTGGTGTCCGATCACAACGCCAACATCCGCGCCCAGGTGCTGTCGACCGACCCGGACATCGGCTACCTCATCATGGACCTCGAGCAGGACGTGGCGCAGGACGTCAAGCGCGCGATCGCGGGGCTGCCGACGAGCATCAAGACGCGCATCTTGTTCTGACGCAGCGGGGTACACTGTCCCCGTGCATATCTCGGTGTTCGACATCTTCAAGATCGGGATCGGCCCGTCGAGCTCTCACACGGTAGGCCCGATGCGCGCGGCGCGCCGGTTCGCCCAGCGCCTCGAGGCCGATGGCCAGCTCGCGTCCCCGACAAGCGTGAAGGTCGAGCTGTTCGGCAGCCTCGGCTTCACGGGGAAGGGCCACGGTAGCGACAAGGCGGTGCTGCTCGGCCTCGAAGGCGACGAGCCGGCGACGGTCGACGTCGATAGCGTGGCGCCCCGGGTCGCGCGCGCCGTCCAGACCAAGCGGATCCGGCTGCTCGGGACGCACGAGGTGACGCTCGACCCCGAGACCCAGCTGGTGTTTCACCGCCGCGAGAAGCTTCCGCTCCACGCCAACGGCATGCGGTTCACCGCCTACGACGCCGCGGGCGCGGTGCTCGCCGAGCGGATCTACTACTCGGTCGGCGGCGGGTTCGTCGTCGACCACGCCGGCGCGCCGGCCGATGGCAGCACGCCGGCGGACCAGGTCCAGGTGCCGTTTCCGTTCAACTCGGCCCAGGAGCTGCTCCACCACAGCACGGAGCACGGCACGAGCATCTCGGGGCTCATGCTCGAGAACGAGAAGGCGCTGACCCCGGAGGCCGAGGTCCGGCGCGGCGTGGTCGCGATCTGGACCGCGATGGAGGCCTGCGTCAAGCGCGGCTGCGAGCGCGAGGGCATCCTCCCCGGCGGGCTCAAGGTGAAGCGACGGGCGGCCGCGCTGCACCGCAGGCTCAAGAGCGACCCCGCGGGGAATAGCGATCCGCTCGTGATCATGGACTGGGTCAACCTGTTCGCGCTCGCGGTCAACGAGGAGAACGCCGCGGGCGGCCGCGTGGTCACCGCGCCGACCAATGGCGCGGCCGGCATCATCCCCGCGGTGCTGATGTACTACCGGCGCTTCCTGCCCAACGCCGACGACGAGGGCACCATCCGGTTCCTTCTGACCGCGGCGGCGATCGGCGCCCTCTACAAGAAGAACGCGTCGATCAGCGGCGCCGAGGTCGGCTGCCAGGGCGAGGTCGGCGTGGCGTGCTCCATGGCGGCCGGCGCCCTCGCCGAGGTCATGGGCGGCACGCCCGCGCAGGTCGAGAACGCGGCCGAGATCGGGATGGAGCACAACCTCGGCCTGACCTGCGATCCGATCGGCGGCCTGGTCCAGGTGCCGTGCATCGAGCGCAATGCGATGGGCTCGGTGAAGGCGATCAACGCCGCACGGCTCGCGCTGCAGGGCGACGGCACGCACAAGGTCTCGCTCGACAAGGTCATCAAGACGATGTGGCGCACGGGCGCCGACATGAGCAGCAAGTACAAGGAGACCGCACGCGGCGGTCTCGCGGTGAATATCATCGAGTGCTAGGCGAGCGAATGCGAGCCGATCGACGCGACGGAGACCGGATGCAATACGGTCTCCTGAGCGCTCATGCCCCGTCGCGATAGCGGGGCGATGTGAGGTAGGCTGGACCCAGTGGAGATCCTCGGCCTCGAGCCGCGGCGCAGCGACCTTGCACGCGGCATCGTGATCGCACGGAGCGCGCGGCCGCTCGACCTCGCGACACAGCGCGCGCTGTGGGAAGCGCTCGGCGCCGCCGGGGTCACCGAGCCCGCCGAGGCCGCCGACGACGATGACGCGAGCGCGCGCCAGTGGCTCGCTGCGCCGTGGCTGCCGCCCGCCTCGCACGAGATCGACGGCCAGCGCGCCGCGTTCGAGCAGGCCGCCGCGACGCACGAGCTCGAGGCGATCTGGTGCGTCAAGGTCGAGACCGGCATCGACGGTGTGGCCTGGCTCGACCTCGCGGCCGTCGAGACCGGGGAGGCCGAGGGCGAGGCGAGCACGGGCGCCGCCGAGGTCGTCGACGCGATCTTCGAGCACGAGGCCGAGGTCCTGTACAGCGCACCTGACGCCCCCGAGCCCGCGCCCGCGGAGGCCGACGAGGACGAGGACGAAGACGAGGACGCAGACGAGGACGAGGATCCCCCCGAAGAGGACGACGACGGCATCGAGCTCGGCGCCGAGAGCCACTGGCGCAATGGGCTGCCGCCGAGCGAGCACTCGGTGGGGTTTCCGATCGAGCGCTACCCCGAGGTGATCGACGACTACGACTGGGAGAGCTTCGGCATCGCGCTCAAGCTCGCCGGCGCGTCGCTGCCCGGCGAGGAATCGGTGATCAACGCCTTCTTTGCGCTCTGGCTCTCGGTCTACCAGGATGAGCGCGTCGAGGAGTTCGAGCCGTTTCAGCGCGCCGACGTGGTGCACGACCGCAAGCACCGATCGGCGCTGATGTGGGTCGAGCGGTTCGCGGTGCCCGCCACCGCGTCCGACCAGGTCCACTTCCTGCTCTGGATCGTCGCGCGGATCAACGACATCCTGCCCGTGACCTGGGCGCGCTTCGATCAGGTCGATGACGCCGTGAAGTCGCGCGCCGCCGGGGATACCGCCGAGGAGCCGTTCATCCTCGCGGGCAACCCGCTCGCCGACCGGTTCCGCCGCCAGGGCGAGGAGGCCGCGCTGCAGTGGGCGGTCGGCCAGAGCGTATGGAGCCGCCGCGAGCTCGCGGCCATGCTGATCGAGCTCGCGCTCGAGTATCACCCCGCCGATCCGGACAACGCGACGGTGGCCGAGGGACTCCTGCGCCGGGCGCTGGCGTTCGATTCCGGGTCCAACGCCAGCGGGTATCTCGCGATCGTCCTCGTGCGGCAGCGCCGGCTCGCCGATGCGATCGCCCTTGCGCGGACGGCGCCGAGCCGCGATGTCCGCCTCGTCGTGGTCGGCGAGATCGCCGAGCAGGCGCCCGACGATCTCGGCCGCGCGCTCGATCTGCTCGACGCCACCACGCTCGCCGAGACCGACCCCGAGGAGCTCTCGGACCTGATCGGCAGCATCGCGCGCCACGCGCCCGCGCACCTCGCCGACGCCCTGGTACGCCTGCCCGAGGACGCGGCGCTGGTCCCTCGCCTGTACAACGCGAGCTTCGCCGTCGAGCGCCCGCAGGCACTGTCGATCCTGCGCAAGGTGCTCTCGCTGCCGGCGCCTCCGCGCGAATCGGGCGAGGCGCGCACGGCGCTCGTGATGGCGTGGAACAACGCATGCATTCACGCCCATGCGCTCGGCGAATACCCGCTCGCGGTCGAGCTCGCCGACGGCGGCCAGCCGTACGGGCCCGAGAACCCGTACATTTATCACTCGGCGGCGTGCGCCTACGCAGCCGTGGGCCAGATCGACCGCGCGCTCGAGCAGGTGGCGCGCGCGATCGAGCACGAATACGAGCACGCCGAGAAGATGGAGACCGATCCCGATCTGGCGGTCCTCCAGCGCGATCCGAGGTTCTCGGCGCTATTCGTCGAGTGGCGGACCCGGCGCGCCGACCTCAACTGACTCGGAGACCGTATTGCATACGGTCTCGGTCGCCTCGGTCGGCTCGCGAAGCGCTCGCCTGTACGGAAATGACGGCTCGCATGCGCTCGCCTGGCGTCAGCTCGGGCGCACGACGCCGCCGCTCAGGTCCTTCCGAGCGTCCCTCGCTTCGCCGTTCCGGGCCGTCGGTCCGCTCAGATCATGGGCGAGCGTGCGCGTCGCCTCGTCGTAGTGGCTCCAGCACACCGGGGCGTACTGCTCGTCGGCGCCGAGCTGGATCTGCGGCCCTCGCATGGTGGGCGTGCCGTTGACGAACCGCAGGTTGCAGATCGCCTTCTTCGCGCAGTACTGGCAGGTCACCTTGACCTCCTCGATGCGGTCGGCCAGCTCCATCAGGCGCTGTGCGCCCGGAAACAGCCGCGTGCGGAAGTCGGTGCGCAGGCCGTAGCAGATCACCGGGATGCCCGGGTCGACGGTGATCCGGCGAAGGTCGTCGATCACCTGGGGCGGCAGGAACTGCGCCTCGTCGATCAGGATGCAGTCGATGCCGACGAAGTCGCGCGGATCGAGCACCGCATCGTGGTCGATCAGCAGGTCGGCCGTGGCCTCGAGCCCCGAGCGCGACGAGATCTTCGTCGAGCCGAAGCGATTGT